>WRCZ01000073.1 GCA_009783685.1 Actinomycetes bacterium | reverse complement strand
GCCGCTGTCGAAAGGGAGAACGCGCGGAGTCCCGCGAGGAACGAGCGGGTCGAGCACGATCGACCGTCGACAGTGGATCTAAGCGCCCGGAGGCGAGGGCGCGGCAATAAGGGGCCAGGACGTCCACCCGGCGAGCTACCCGCACCGATCACGTTCAGCCGAATCGTTCACATCACGAGCTACGTCCACCCATCACGTCCAGCCATTCCCCCCGCCACCCCCTGGGCATCCCCGGCAAAAAGCGGGCATAACGGGTACAAGGGGATAAACCCATGAGAGGGTGACCCTTCGTGGTCGGGCGGGTGCGTCCGGCGTGGACCCGGTCGGGGGTGGCAGCGGCATGAGCGAGAGCGGCGACGTTTCGCCGGAGTACGTGCCCCCGCCCCCGGCGGAGCGGTCGCGGGGGACGCTGCTGGACACGCTGCGGGTCGCCGTCGTGATGCTGGACACCAGCGGCCGCGTCCTGCTGTGGAGCCCCCTGGCCGAGGAAGTGCTGGGGTGGGCCGGCGAGCACATCGTGGGGCGGCGGGTCGGCGGGTTGTTCGGCCCGGCCGAGGCGGCGGAGCCGCCCGGACCGGTGATCGGGGAGCAGCCGCGGCTTCGGAGCATCCCCCCGCCGGGCCGGCCCGAGGAGATCCTCCGCGACCTGCTGCGCACCGGCCGCTGGGACGGCATCCTGTCGCTGCGCCACCGCGACGGCCACAACGTCCAGGTGGAGACCAGGGCCAGCCTGCTGGTGGACGGGGACGGCCGGCCGTTCGTGCTGGCCTCGATGGTGGAGACCAGCCGCCTGCTCACGCTGGAGCAGGACCTGGCCGCGCTGGACGCGCTGTTCGACTCCTCGCCGCTGGGCGTCGCGATCTTCGACCGCAACCTGCGGTACGTCCGCGTCAACCAGGCCCTCGCCGACATGAACGGGCTGCCGGCCGCCGCCCACCTCGGCCGGACCGTCGCCGACGTGCTGGACCCGGCCGTCGCCGTCGAGCTGACCGCCCTGCAACGCGAGGTGCTGGCCACCGGCCGGCCGGTGATCGACCTGGTGGCGACGGCCCCGCGCGGCGCCGGGCACCGGTCGATGTCGTACCACCGGCTGGTGGACCGGGCGGGCCGGGTGCTGGGCGTCAGCGCCACCGTCATGGACGTCACCGAGCGGATGCACGCCGCCGCGAAGGCGGAGCGGGTCAGGGAGCGGCTGGCGCTGCTCAACGACGTGGGCTCGCGGACCGCCGGGGTGCTGGACGTGCGCCGGGCGGCCGAGACCCTCGCCGAGGCGCTGGTGCCCTCGTTCTCCGACTACGCGGGGGTGATCCTGCACGCCGAGGCGGCGGACGGCGGCCGGCTGCCCAGCGTGCCGTACAGCGAGAACACCCCGATGCGGCAGATGGGCGTGGCCGCGGTGGACTGGAGCCCGGCGGTGTCGCGGATGCTGCGCCGCGGCCAGCTGATCGGGTTCACCGCCGACTCGGTGTTCGGCACGGCGCTGCTGACCGGCGAGCCGCGGCTGGTCTCCTCGGTGGAGGAGCTGCGGCGCACCACGTTCCCCGACGACCCGAAGGTGGAGGCCGCGGTCGAGCTGGGCGTCAACTCGCTGCTGGTGCTGCCGCTGCGGGCGCACGGGGTGGCGCTGGGGCTGCTGGTGGTGAGCCGGGCGCGCGGGCGGGAGCCGTTCGACCAGGACGACCTGGCCCTGGCCGCGGAACTCGCCGACCGCGCCGGTGCCGCCCTGGACAACGCGCGGCTGTACGTCCGGGAGCGGGAGGGCGCGCTGATGCTGCAGCGCAGCCTGCTGCCGCAGTCCGTGCCGCAACCGCCGGGCGTGGCCGTCGCGTTCCGGTACGTGCCGGGCAGCAGCGGCGCGGAGGTCGGCGGCGACTGGTTCGACGTGATCCCGCTGGCCGGCGGGCGGCTGGCGTTCGTGGTCGGCGACGTGATGGGCCACGGGCTGGTGGCCGCGGCCACCATGGGCCGGCTGCGGACCGCGGTGCGCACCCTGGCGGGGCTGGACATGCCGCCCGACGAACTGCTGCGCCGCGTCAACGAGTTGGGCGACGACCTGGCCCGCGGGCAGAGCGAGGGCTGGATGGCCACCGCGGTCTACGCGGTGTACGACCCGTCGACCCGGCGCTGCACCCTCGCGCAGGCCGGGCACGTGCCGCCGGTGCTGGTGGAGCCGGAGCCGCGGCCCGACGACCCGGGGCGGTGCCACGCCCGGCTGCTGCGGCTGCCGACCGGCGTCCCGCTGGGCGTCGGCGGGGTGCGGTTCGAGAGCACCGAGCTGGAGGTGCCGGACGGCGCGGTGCTGGTGCTGTACACCGACGGGCTGGTCGAGTCCCGCACCAGGGACATCTCCGTGGGCCTGGAGCGGCTGCGCGACACGCTGTGCCGGCCGCTGCACTCGCTGGAGGACGCCTGCGACGAGCTGCTGGCCATCATGGAGCCGGGCCGCGAGCCGGACGACGTGGCGCTGCTGATGGCCCGCCTCGGCGGCCTGCCCGCCGGCTCCACCGCCGCCTGGACGTTCCCCGCGGAGGCCAGCGCGGTGCGGCTGGCCCGCCGCCGGGTCCGCGACACCCTGGTGCACTGGGACCTGGCGCCGCTGTCGGACGTGACGGTGCTGCTGGTCAGCGAACTGGTCACCAACTCGCTGCGGTACGCGCACGGTCCGATCGGCGTCCGCATGGTCCGCGGCTCCTCGCTGCTGGTGGAGGTGTCCGACCCGCTGCCCGACCCGCCGCAGGAGCGCACCGCCTCCGACACCGACGAGGGCGGCCGGGGGCTGCAGTTGGTCGCCAGGACCTCCCGCCGCTGGGGCACCCGGCACGGGCCGCTCGGAAAGACCGTCTGGTTCGAACTCGCCCTGCCCTGACGGCCCGTGGGCCGGCGGCCGGGGGCGCCCACCCCCGGCCGGGGGTGGCACATGATTCGACCGGACTCTGCCGGGTATGCCGAAGAGGCGGAAGCGAAAGGTGCGGCCGTGGTGTTCCGGGGTCGAGCCCCCGTGCCCCGGGAGCCGAGATGATGCTGTGATCGACAAGACCGTGTGCTGGACGGTCTGCATGCTGAATACTCGGCTCCAACCGGTCCATGTGTGCTGAGCTGGAGGGGTCGGGCGAGTGAGCGACATGCCGGCAGGGGCGGTTCCCCTCGGTGACGACGCGGACCTGGCTGTGCGCGCCGGGGTCTGGCAGTCGAGTCCGCCCGGCTCGATGTACGACTACATACGGGTCGCCTCCTTCTCGCTGGACCGCGCCGGCCGCATCGACCACTGGAGCAAGCGGGCCGAGGAGTTCTTCGGGGTCACCGCCGAGGAGGCGCTGGGCCGGGACCCGATCACCGCCTTCGCGCCGTCCGACGTCCAGGTGCGCGCCCACGAGCGGCTCGCGCAGATCCTCGACGGCCGCGAGTGGAACGGCGTGGTGCCGTACAAGGACGCCTCCGGCGGCAGCGGGCTGGCCGAGGTGTACGTGATGCCGGCCGACGACGGCGCCCTGTGCATCGCGCTGGACGTGGCCACGCTGCGGCAGATCGAGACGGATGTGGCCGCCTCCCAGGCGGTGTTCGGGCAGTCCCCGATGGGCTTCGTGCTGTTCGACACCCATCTGCGGCTGATCCGGGTCAACGAGCGGTTCGCCGAGGTCTTCGGACGGCCCGCCGAGGGGCACCAGGGCCGCGGCCCGCACGACTTCCTGTCCCGGGTCGAGGCGGACCGGCTCAGCGCCGCGGTGCGGCAGGTCCTGGAGACCGGCGAGCCGGTGCTCGACATGCCGCTGATCGGCACGGTGCCCGGGGACCCGGCCAGGCGCCGCTGGTCGATGTCGCTGTACCGGCTGCACAGCGGCGGCACCTCGGGCGGCGGGCGGCCGATCGGCGTGGCGGGCCTGGCCATGGACGTCACCGGGCGCCAGCGCGCGGAACGCGAGGCCGCGCACGCCCGGCGCAACCTGCAACTGCTCAACGAGGCCGGCTCGCGGATCGGCACCTCGCTGGACCTGGAGACCACCGCCCGCGAACTGCTCGACGTCGCCGTCCCGCACTTCTGCGACCTGGCGTCCGTCGACCTGTACCAGGTGCTGCTGTCCGGCGAGGAGGAGCTGACCGGCACCTCCGACGGCAGCGGCGAGGTGCGCCGGGTCGCCTTCGCCAGCGCGGTCTCCGGCGCCCCCGTGGTGATGCCGGGCGACGACGACGCGAGCCCCGGCGAGGGGCCCGTCTCGGTGGGCGCGGTGCACCGCTACCGGTTCGGCTCGGCCAGCGCCCGCGCGCTGCGCACCGCGCAGCCGCAGGTGCTCGACGGCGACGGCGCCAACGACCTGGGCGGCACGCTGGTGCAGTCCACGCTGGTGGTGCCGATGGTGGCCCGTGACACGGTGCTGGGCCTGGTGCAGTTCTCCCGGGCCAAGGGCAGCGAGCCGTTCACCGAACGCGACCGGATGCTCGCCGAGGAACTCGCCGCCCGGGCCGCGATCTTCCTGGACAACGCCCGGCTCTACCGCAGGGAGCACGAGCGCGCGCTGATCCTGCAGCGCAGCCTGCTGCCGCCGGACGACCCGGAGGCGGCCGGCCTGGACATCGCCTGCCGCTACCTGCCTGGCAGCATGGAGACCGAGGTCGGCGGCGACTGGTTCGACGTCATCGAGCTGCCCGGGCACCGCACCGCGCTGGTCGTCGGCGACGTGATGGGCCGCGGGCTGCGGGCCGCCGTCGCGATGGGCGAACTGCGCACCGCCGTGCGGACGTTGGCCATGCTGGACCTCGAACCCGCCGAGGTGCTGGCCGCGCTGGACGAGGTCGTCGGCGGCCTCGGCGCCCCCCGGCGGGGCGCGGCCCGCCGCGCCAAGGACCCGGGTGACGCCGACCTCGCCGAGGTCTACCTCGCCACCTGTATCTACGTCGTCTACGACGCGGTCACCCGGCGCTGCACCCTCGCCAACGCCGGCCACATGCCGCCGGTCGTGGTCGAGCCGGGGGAGGACCCGCTGCTGCTCGAACTGCCGCGCGGCGTCCCGCTGGGCGTCGGCGGCGAGCCGTTCGAGGAGATCGAGGTCGAACTCACCGACGGGGCGCTGCTGGCGCTGTACACCGACGGCCTGGTGGAGTCCCGCAGCCACCCGCTGGACGAGGGCCTGGACGCCTTCCGCGCCTCGCTCGCCGGACCGCCGCGCCCGCTGGAGGACGTCTGCGACCACGTGCTGGCCACCCTGGACACCGCGCACGGCGAGGACGACATCGCGCTGCTGATGGCCAGGATCCGCGGCCTGTCCGAGGACAAGGTCGGCGACTGGACGCTGGAGGCCCAGCCCACCTCGGTGGCCAGGGCCCGCGAGCTGGCCCGCGACCAGCTGCTGGCGTGGGGCCTGGACGACCTGGTGGACACCACCGAACTGCTGGTCAGCGAGCTGGTCACCAACGCCCTGCGGCACGGCTACGGCGACATCAGGCTGCGGCTGCTGCTGGACCGGACGCTGGTGTGCGAGGTGTGGGACAACGCGCTGATGCAGCCGCGCCGGCGCCGTGCCCGCGACACCGACGAGGGCGGCCGCGGCCTCCAACTGGTCGCCATGCTCAGCCAGAGCTGGGGCAGCCGCCGCACCCACCGCGGCAAGACCGTCTGGTTCGAACTCGCCCTCCGCGGCCCCGGCCCCGCCTCCGCCGGGCCCTCGGTGGAGGACCTGCTCAGCATGTACTAGCGGGCCGTGGACTTGAGCTGGGCGAGGCGGGCGTCGATCTCGGCGGCGTCGGTGAGGGAGTCCAGGGACTCGAACTGGGCGTCGAGCGACGACGCGGCCAGCTCCTGCTTGCCCGTGGCGCGGGCCTCCTCGCGGCGGACCTTGTCCTCGAACCGGCCCAACTCGCTGGTCGGATCGAGGACGTCGATGTTCTTGACCGCGTCCAGCATGGTGTTCCGGGCGTGCGCGGACCGGGAGCGGGCCACCAGCTCGTCCCGCTTGGCCTGGAGCTGGGCCAGCTTGGCCTTCATCTGGTCCAGGCCGGTCTTGAGCTTGTCGACCATCTCGTTCTGCGAGGCGATGATCGGCTCCGCGGTCCTCGCCTCCTTCTCCGACTGGAGCTGGCGGCCGAGCGCGATCTTCGCCAGGTTGTCGAAGCGGTCCCCCTCGGCCGCGTCGCCGGCGCCGCGCAGCTCGTCGGCCTTGCGGCTGGCCGCGGCCGCCTTGCCGCCCCACTCGGCCGCCGCGGCCACGTCCTCCGCGTGGTCCTGCTCCTGCAGCCGCAGGTTGCCGATGGTGTCGGCGACCGCCGTCTCGGCCTCGCCGATGTTGCCGGTGTAGTCCCTGATCAGCTGGTCGATCATCTTCTGGGGGTCCTCGGCCTGGTCCAGCAGCGCGTTGACGTTCGCCCGCGCCAGCTGCGCCACCCGGCCGAGGATGGTCTGCTTGGTCATCCGTACTCCCTGCTCCGTGGGGTGTGGCCGCCGCGGTCGCGGGGACCGCCGGGGTCACGGGGCTTGCTGGGCCCGCTGGATCGTCAGAATCTGCCCCCGCCGCCCATCCGGCCGCGGGTCTGGCCGCCGCCGAAGCTGCCCGGCCCGCCGCCGTATCCGCCCATCCCGCCGCGGCCGCCGAAGCCGCCGCCTCCGCCGCCGAGCACGCCGCCCAGCAGGATCCCGCCGAGCACCGCGCCGCCCATGCCGCCGAGCCCCGCCGTACGCCTGCCCCCGCCGAAGCCGCCGTACCCGCCGAGGTCCCCGAAACCGCTGACGTCCTGCCGGGCGAACTGCTGCGCCTCGCGGGCCAGCCGGTCCGCCTCGTGGGCGTGGGCGAGCGCCGCCGCGGCGTCCGCGACGGCGGAGGACTCCGCGAGGTGCAGCCGCCGCTCGGCCTCGGCGAGCCGGGTGCGGGCCTGGCTGCCGATCGCGCCGCGGTGGGTGGTGATCACGTCCCGGGCCGCCGCGACCTCGCTGCGCGCGGCCAGCAGCGCCTGGTCGAGCAGGCCGCGGGCGCGCCGGTCGGCGTCCTCCCGCTCCCGGGCGCCGGCCAGCGACTCGTCGAGGGCCGCGTCGGCCTCCTCCACCCGGCGCAGCGCCGCGATCGGGTCGTACCGCCCGGCGGCCAGCTCCTGCTGCACGGCGGCCGCGACCGCCTCGGCGCGGGCGATCCTGCCCTGGAGGTCGGCGGCCGTGCCGTGCGCGGAGCCGCCGAGCAGGCCGCGGGCCTCGGCGAGGTCGGCGCTCGTCTCGGCGAGCGCCGCGCGCAGTTGGGCGTCGGCGGCGTGCAGTTCGTGCTCCCGGCGGGTCACCGAGTCGGCGAGGGTCGCGGCCTGGTCCAGCGCGCCCTCGGCGGCCCGGACGAAGACCGCGGCCCGGCCGTGATCGGTGGCGATCGCGGTCCGCGCCTGGTCCAGGCTGGTCCTGGCGAACTCCAGCCGGTCCCTGGCCTCCGCCGGGTGCCCGGCGACCGGCTCCAGCGCGGCCTCGGAGTAGCGCTCGGCCAGCGGGGCCAGCGCGCCCTCGGCGGCGGCGATCCGGCCCGGCAGCGCGGCCAGCGTCTCCTCGGCCTGCGCCAGCACCTGCGGGGCGTTGGCCTCCATCGCCCGCAACCGGTCGAACGCCTCGGACTCCGCGTCCAGCCGCCGGTTGGCCTGGGTGCAGCGGGACAGGATCTCGTCCAGCATCTGCCGCCGGGTGTCGTCGTCCTCGGGGAACGCGTCGTCGAGCCGCTGCCGCAGCCGGAACGCCGCGGTCAGCTCGCCCCTGGCGTAGTCCACGGCCTCGCCGAAGGGCTTGGCGGCCTCGTCGCCGAACTGCGCGGCGGCGAACCCGACGTCCTCCTGGCTGGTGCGCACCGCGTCGTCGGTGGCCACCAGCAGCTGGCGGGCCTGGGCGTCCAGTTCGGGCAGCGGGGTCAGCGGGGTCGGCTGCTTGGCGGGCCGGCTGCCGGGCGGCGTCCGCCAGGCCGGGGCGGTCCGGCCGCTCGGCGGGCCGGCCGACGGCACCCGCCGCCTGCGGTACGCCCACAGCCCGAGGAAGCCGGCCGCGGCGACCGCGGCCACCGGGATCCACAGCGCGGCGGCGCCGTTGGCGGTGGCGTCGCCCGGGGCGCCGCCGGGGTCCGGGGCGCCGGGGGAGATGGCCGGCGGCGTCACGGCCCGGCCGGCGAGCACCGCGCCGTAGCCGTCGGAGGCGCCGATCGCGGCACCCGCCCAGTCGTTCTCGCGCAGCGCGGGCTCGATGGCCCGGTCGCTGACGTCGTTGAGCTGGGCCTCCGTCAGGCCCGCGTCCTGGTCGGCGGAGACCGCGTACTGCCGGTCGTGGGTGGCCACCGCCAGCAGCAGGTCCTTGCGGCCCAGGCCGTTCTTGACGGCGGTGGCGTTCGCCCAGTCCTGCGGGGTGCGGCCGGAGAAGGTGCTCACATACGCCACGAACAGCTGGAGCCGCTGGGCGGCGTACAGCTGCTGGAGGGCGGTGCGGACCTCGGGCGCGCGGTTGCCCAGCGCGCCCACCCGGTCGGTGACCTGGCCCGTCCGGGCGAGCGGGACGGGGGAGTCGCCCGGACGGCCGACCGCCCGGGCGGGTGCCGCGGTGCCCAGGGCCAGGGCTGCGCAGGCCGCGAGCACGGCCGGGAAAGCCTGACGTCTCGTCCGCACCGCGCCGCCTCCCGCTGCCGCGCCACGCCCCTCCGGGTGGCTCCTTTTCGGAGGCTATGTGCGGTTCGTCCGTGGCGCGACTCCAGCAGGCGGCAGGGCCGCCCGGGCTACTGGCCCCGGCGGCGGATCTTGGACCCCAGCCACACCAGCGGGTCGTACTTGCGGTCCACCGCCCGCTCCTTGAGCGGGATCAGCGCGTTGTCGGTGATGTGGATGCCCTCCGGGCACACCTCCGTGCAGCACTTGGTGATGTTGCAGTAGCCCAGGCCGTGATCGTCCTGCGCGGACGACGCGCGGTTGACGCCGGTCTCGTCGGCGGCGTCCAGCGGGTGCATGTCCAGCTCGGCGATGCGCATCAGGAACCGCGGCCCGGCGAACGCCGGCTTGTTCTCCTCGTGGTCGCGCACCACATGGCAGGTGTCCTGGCACAGGAAGCACTCGATGCACTTGCGGAACTCCTGCGAGCGCTCCACGTCCTGCTGCGCCATCCGGTACTCGCCGGCCGGCACGCCCTTGGGCGGGACGAACGACGGCACCTCGCGGGCCTTGGTGTAGTTGAACGACACGTCGGTGACCAGGTCGCGGATCACCGGGAAGGTCCGCATCGGGGTGACCGTCACCGTCTCCTCCCGGCTGAACACCGACATCCGGGTCATGCACATCAGCCGGGGCCGGCCGTTGACCTCGGCACTGCACGACCCGCACTTGCCGGCCTTGCAGTTCCAGCGCACCGCGAGGTCGGACGCCTGCGTGGCCTGGAGGCGGTGGATGATGTCCAGGACGACCTCGCCGTCGTTCACCTCCACCTGGAAGTCCTGCAGGCCGCCGCCTTCCGCGTCGCCGCGCCACACCTTGAAGTGCGCCTGGTAACTGCTCACGCGTCGAGCTCCTCGTCGGTCAGGTATTTGAGCAGCTCGTCCCGTTCGAACAGGGCGAGCAGGTCGGGGCGGATCGCGTCCATCGGGCGGCGGCGCAGGCTCACCGCGGCCGTCCCCGCCTCCGGGGCGCCCGGGGTCAGCTCGCAGACCAGGTTGACCTTGCGCCAGGTGCGGTCCATGTCGGGATGGTCGTCGCGGGTGTGGCCGCCGCGGCTCTCGGTGCGCTCCAGCGCGGCGCGCGCCACGCACTCGCTGACCAGCAGCATGTTCCGCAGGTCGATGGCCAGGTGCCAGCCCGGGTTGAACTGGCGGTGGCCCTCGACCAGGGCGTGCCGGGACCGCTCGCGCAGGTCCGCCAGGTGCTCCAGCGCCTTGGCCATCTCCGGCGCCCGGCGGATGATGCCGACCAGGTCGTTCATCACCTGCTGGAGCTCCTGGTGCAGCGTGTACGGGTTCTCCGCGGCGGCCCCCGGACCGTCCCCGCCGGAGCCCGGTGCGGCGTCGCCGGCCTCGTCGGTGCCGAACGGCCGCAGCGCCTCCGCGGCCGCCGCGTCGATCTGCTCCTCGCCGGCCGCCGGCCGGTCCACCTGGGCGAGCGCGGCCGCGTACTCGGCGGCGAACACCCCCGCGCGGCGGCCGAAGACCAGCAGGTCCGACAGCGAGTTGCCGCCGAGCCGGTTGGAGCCGTGCATGCCGCCGGCGACCTCGCCGGCCGCGAACAGCCCGGGGACCCCGGTGGCCGCCGCGGTGTCCGGGTCCACGTCGACGCCGCCCATCATGTAATGGCAGGTGGGGCCGACCTCCATGGCCTCGGCGGTGATGTCGACGTCGGCCAGCTCCTTGAACTGGTGGTGCATCGACGGCAGGCGCCGCTTGATCTCCTCGGCCGGCAGCCGGGTCGAGACGTCCAGGAACACCCCGCCGTGCGGGGTGCCGCGCCCGGCCTTCACCTCGCTGTTGATCGCGCGGGCCACCTCGTCTCGTGGCAGCAGCTCGGGCGGGCGGCGGTGGCGGTCGGGGTCGGCGTACCAGCCGTCGGCCTCCTCCTCGCTCTGCGCGTACTTCTCCTTGAACACGTCCGGGATGTAGCCGAACATGAACCGCTTGCCCTCGCTGTTGCGCAGCACCCCGCCGTCGCCGCGCACCGACTCGGTGACGAGGATGCCCTTCACCGACGGCGGCCAGACCATGCCGGTCGGGTGGAACTGGATGAACTCCATGTTGATCAGCGGGGCGCCGGCCAGCAGCGCCAGCGCGTGCCCGTCGCCGGTGTACTCCCAGGAGTTGGAGGTCACCTTGAACGACTTGCCGATGCCGCCGGTGGCCAGCACCACGGCCGGCGCGTCGATGACGAACAGCCGGCCGGACTCGCGGACGTAGCCGAAGATCCCGCACACGCGGTCGTCGTCCTTCAGGATCCGGGTGACCGTGCACTCCTGGAAGATCTTCAGCCGGCTCTCGTAGTCGCCGGTCTCGGCGTGGTCCTCCTGCTGGAGCGAGACGATCTTCTGCTGGAGGGTGCGGATCAGCTCCAGGCCGGTGCGGTCGCCGACGTGCGCCAGCCGCGGGTACTCGTGGCCGCCGAAGTTGCGCTGCGAGATCCGGCCGTCGGGCGTGCGGTCGAAGAGCGCGCCCCAGGTCTCCAGCTCCCACACCCGGTCGGGCGCCTCCTTGGCGTGCAGCTCGGCCATCCGCCAGTGGTTGAGGAACTTGCCGCCGCGCATGGTGTCGCGGAAGTGCACCTGCCAGTTGTCGTGCTCGTTGACGTTGCCCATGCTGGCCGCGATGCCGCCCTCGGCCATCACCGTGTGCGCCTTGCCGAACAGCGACTTGCAGATCACCGCCGTGCGCATCCCGCGCTCGCGCGCCTCGATGGCCGCCCGCAGCCCCGCCCCGCCCGCGCCGACCACGACCACGTCGTACGCGTGCCGTTCCACATTCGTCATCTCAGAAGAACCTCGGATCGTCGAAGGCGCCGCTGGACACCAGGTACACGTACAGGTCCGCGATGCCGACGCTGATCAGCGAGGACCAGGCGAGCAGCATGTGGCGGGCGGTCAGCGTGCCGACCCAGCCCCACAGCCGGTAGCGGACCGGATGCTTGGAGAAGTGCCGCAGCTTGCCGCCGATGACGTGCCGGCAGGAGTGGCAGGACACGGTGTACGCCCAGATCAGCGCCACGTTGGCCAGCAGGACCAGCGTCCCCAGGCCCATGTGGCCCCAGTTGCCGTGCGCGTCGCGGAAGCCCAGTACGGCGTCGTAGGTGAGGATGCCGGCGACGATCACCGCCAGGTAGAAGAAGTACCGGTGGGAGTTCTGCAGGATCAGCGGGAAGCGGGTCTCCCCGGAGTACTTCGCGTGCGGCTCGGCGACCGCGCAGGCCGGCGGGGACGACCAGATCCCCCGGTAGTAGGCCTTGCGGTAGTAGTAGCAGGTCAGCCGGAAGCCCAGCGGGAAGATCAGCACCAGCAGCGCGGGGGACAGGCCCCACCAGCTGCCGAACAGGGCCCAGTCGGCGCCGCCCTTCATGTCCACGCAGTTCGAGGCCAGGCACGGCGAGTAGAAGGGGGAGATGTAGGGCGCCGCGTAGTAGTGGCTGTTGGCGAACGCGCGCCAGGTCGCGTAGACGACGAAGATGCCCAGGCCGACGGCGGTGACCAGCGGCGGTACCCACCACCGGTCGGTCCGCAGGTGCGGGGCCGCGATCGCGGCGCGTCCGGGCGAGCGGACACCGCGATCCTCTGAGGCTGGGGTGGTGGGTGTGGTTCCGGTGGCCAAAGGGTGACTCCGAACGGACGGGGGATGGGGCGCGGCGGCAGCGTGAGGGCTGATGCGCGGGGGTGAGCGGGGCAGGACGGGCTGTGCGGCAGGGACTCCGCGGGGGTGCGGCGCCGCTGGGCGCCGGGTGCGGCCGCGTCAGCCGGGGGAGGGGATCAGGGCGCGTGCCGGTGCGGCGAGCCCAGCCCCTCGTCCTCGGCGTCCACCCACAGCATGCGGTCGTACGGGTCGTCGGAGATGGTGACCATCTCGACGGTGCGGGCGCCCGCGGCGGCCGGCGCGGAGTCGCGCAGCAGCGCCAGGCTCTCCCGCAGGTGGCCGGCGTCCGCCCGCACCCGGCGCATGTCGAGGCTGTCGCCGGCGTGCTCGTCGAGGCGGGCCACGCAGCGCATCAGGTCGTCGAGCCGTCGTTGGACCGAAGTCAGGTCGTCGTGCAGGGACATGGCACTGCCCTCACCATCTGCCGCCGTGCGGTGGGTGACGCTTCGCTGTCGCGTGAGCGAGTGTTGCGCGTCACACCACGCCTTGTGAAGACGCCTGCACCGATTCCCATCGGACGTGGTAACGCGGGTGGCCCCTCAGGTTGACGCGGCGCCGTGAGGGGACTCCGACCGAACAGGTTGTCGGCCGGACGGGTGGTCCCGGACGGCGGTCCGGCGGGTCGGCGGCGGGAGGCGGCGGACCTGGGGTGCCATGAGCGCGGTGAATATCCGACAAACGGCATGTCAGACCACATGATCATGTCCCGGCCGGTGCGCGCTGCCACCGACGAGCCGCCGGGCCCGCGGAGGTGTCCCCCCATGAACCGCAGCACGACCCCGACCGCTCCCGCACCCGGGCTCCGGGCGGTGCGCATCGCCGTGGCCCTGACCACGGGAGCCGTGCTCACGCTCACGGCAGCCTGCTCGTCCTCGGGCACCCACGCGGCCGGCACCGCGGGCTCCGACGTGGCGACCGTCGCCCGCGCCGGCGTGCGCGACGGCGGCACCATGCGCTGGGCCGTCGACGAGATGCCGCCCACCCTCAACGCGTACCAGTCCGACGCCGACGCCGGCACCACCATGGTCGCGGCCGCCACGCTGCCGCAGATGTTCCGGCTGGACGAGCACGGCACGCCGCAGCTCGACCGCGACTTCCTCACCGGCGCGAAGGTCACCGCGACCGACCCGCGGCAGGTCGTCACCTACGACCTGAACCCCAAGGCCAAGTGGAGCGACGGGCGGGCGGTGGACGCCGGCGACTTCACCTCCCAGTGGAAGGCGCTCAGCGGCAAGAACGCCGCGTACTGGACCGCCCGCAACGCCGGGTACGACCGGATCTCGGCGATCGCCCAGGGCGCCGACGCCCACCAGGTCAAGGTCACCTTCGCCAGCCCCTACGCCGACTGGCGGTCGCTGTTCAGCCCGCTCTACCCCGCCGCGGTGACCGGCAGCGCGGACGCCTTCAACGACGCGGCCCGCACCAAGCTGCCGGCGGCGGCCGGTCCCTTCGCGGTCAAGGCCATGGACACCGGGGCCGGCACCGTCACCCTGGTCCGCAACGACGCCTGGTGGGGCGACCGGGCCAAGCTCGACTCGCTCGTGCTCACCGCGGTGCCGCGCGCCCAGCGGGCCGCGCAGCTGGCCGCCGGCAAGCTGGACGTCGCCGACATCGACCCCGGCGCGCTCGGCGCGGTGACCAGGACCAAGGGCGTCGGGGTGCGCAAGGCGCCGGACGCCGCGTACGCGCAGCTCGCCATCAACGGCTCGTCCGGCGCGCTCACCGACGAGCGGGTGCGCCACGCGGTGGCCAGGGCCATCGACCGCAAGCAGATCGCCACGGCCGTGCTCAAGCCGCTGGGGCTGCCGCCCCAGCCGCTCGGCAACCACCTGGTGCTGCCCTCCCAGAACGGGTACGCCGACCACAGCTCGGCGCTCGGCAAGACCGACCTCCAGCAGGCGCTGGCGCTGCTGGCCGACGCGGGCTGGGAGCGGTCGACCGCCAAGACCGGCGAGAAGGCGGCCGGGCCCGGCCGGACCGCGGCGTCCGGCGCGCTGACCGTGGTCGAGCCCAGCCAGGCGCTGACCAAGAACGGCAAGCAGCTCTCGCTGCGGATGGTGCTGCCGTCCGACTCCCCGACGCTGGACGACGTCGGCGGGCGGATCGCCCGCATGCTCTCGGGGATCGGGGTGCGCACCGAGATCGACAAGGTCGCCGACGCCGGCTTCTTCCAGGACCACATCGCCGCCGGCGACTTCGACCTGGCGCTGTACTCGTGGCCGGGCAGCGCGTACCCGGCCACCGACGACACGCCGATCTTCGCCAAGCCGGTGCCGGCGCCCGACGGGTCGCTGGCCGTCGCGCAGAACTACAGCCGGGTCGGCACGGACCAGATCGACCAGCTGCTCAGCCGGGCCGGTGCCGAGCTCGACCCGTCGGCGGCCCGCTCGCTGACCGCCGAGGCGGACTCCCGCATCTGGGCTGCCGCCGGCTCCATCCCGCTCTACCAGCGCCCCGATGTCGTGGCGCTGCGCACCACCGTGGCCAATGCGGGTGCGTTCGGGTTCCAGACCCCCGCCTACCAGAACATCGGCTTCCGCAAATAGCCCCCCACCGGCCGTGTGACGGCGGCGAAGCCCGGCCGGGCGGGGCGTGCCCCGCAGGGGCGCGGGGAACTGCGCGGCCGGGCCGCGTGGCGCTGCGGG
>WRCZ01000072.1 GCA_009783685.1 Actinomycetes bacterium | reverse complement strand
GGTCGCCGCCGCCGTGGGCGGGATCGTCGCGGGCTCGCTGGGGGGTGCGCCGCTGCAGGTCAGCGGCGCCGCCACCGGCCTGGTGGTGGTCACCGCGGGCCTCGTCGACCGCTACGGCTGGCGTGCGACCTGCGCGATCACCGTGCTGGCCGGGCTGGCCCAACTCCTGCTCGGCGGGCTGCGGGTGGCCAGAGCCGCACTGGCGGTCAGCCCCGCGATCGTCCACGGCATACTCGCCGGCATCGGCACGGTCATCGCGGTGGGCCAGCTCCACGTGGTGCTCGGCGGCGCCCCGCAGAGCTCCACCCTCGCCAACATCACCGCTCTGCCGGGCCAGTTGCTGCACAGCCACCCCGCGACCCCGTTCATCGGGGCGATAACCGCCGCGGTCCTGCTCGGCTGGCCGAGGCTGCGCGGCCGCGCGGCGCGGCTGCGGGCGGTCCCCGCCCCGCTGGTGGCGGTCGCGCTCGCCACCGCGGCGAGTGCCTGGCAGAGCGTGCCCCGGGTGACCCTGCCGGACTGGCGGATGCCGGTGCTGCCGCAGGTGCCCGACGGGCCGGTGCTCGGGGTCGCCGCGGCCGTCCTGACCGTGACACTGGTGGCCAGCATGGAGTCGCTGCTGTCGGCGGTCGCCGTCGACACCCTTCAGGCCGGACGGCCGGGACCGCACGCCCCTCCCGCCCGCCTGGACCGCGAACTGCTCGGCCAGGGCGCCTCCAACGTCCTCTCGGGACTCCTCGGCGGGCTGCCGATCGCCGGCGGGGCGATGCGCGGCTCGGCCAACGTCGAGGCGGGCGCCCGCACCCGCAGGGCCACGATCCTGCACGGGACGTGGGTGCTGGTGTGCGCGGGCTTCGCAGCGGCCGCGCTGGAGGCGATCCCGCTGGCGGCACTCGCCGCGCTGGTCATGGTGGTCGGGATGCGGATGGTGAGCTTCGCGCACATCCGGCACGTCCAGCGGCACCGCGAATTCCCCGTCTACGCGGTGACGCTCGGCGCGGTCGTCCTGGTCGGCGTCCTGCAGGGCGTGGTCGCCGGAGTCCTGGTCGCCGTCGCGCTGGCGCTGAGCCGCCTGACGCGTACCCGGGTCACCGTCACCGAGGAGCCGGGCTGCCACCGGGTCCGGGTGACCGGCCAGTTGACGTTCCTGGCCGTGCCGCGGCTGGCGCGCGGGTTCGCCGAGGTGCCGGCGGGGGCCAACGCGGTGGTGGAGCTGGACGGTTCGTTCATGGACCACGCCGCCTACGAGGCGCTCAGCTCCTGGTGCGACCGGCACCGTTCGCGCGGCGGACGGGCGACGCTGAGCGACGGCGCGGGGCGGACGCTCCGCGAGCCGGTGAGCGCGCACGCCTGCCGCCCCTGGACGCCGTGGCGCAACCACCACTGCACCCGCCCCGCCCGGGCGGAGGCGGCGGCGACCAGCGGCGGCCAACTGCTCGGCGGGGTGAGCGCGTTCCAGCGCAACACCGCTCCGCTGGTCCGCGCGGAGCTGGCCCGGCTGGCCCACGAGGGGCAGAGCCCGGGACACCTCTTCCTCACCTGCGCGGACTCCCGGCTGGTCACGAGCATGATCACGTCCAGCGGCCCTGGCGACCTGTTCACGGTGCGGAACGTGGGCAACATGGTGCCGCCACCCGGCGCGGAGTCCTCCTGCGACTCGGTGGCGGCCGCCGTCGAGTACGCGGTGGAGGTGCTGCGGGTCTCCGGCATCACCGTGTGCGGGCACTCCGGGTGCGGCGCGATGCAGGCGCTGCTGGCCTCGGACCACGAGCCGGGCGCACGGACCCCGCTGGCCCGGTGGCTGGACCACGGCCGCCCGAGCCTGGCACGGCTGGACCGCTCCTCCCCCGCCGGCGCGGGCGGGGTCGCGCTGGCCGGCCGCCCGGTCGCCGACGAGGCCGAACGCCTCGCCCTGGCCAACGTGGTCACCCAGCTCGGCCATCTGACGGCCCATCCGTGCGTGGCCGCCCGGGTCGCCGAGGGCACCCTCCATCTGCACGGGATGTACTTCCACGTGGCCGAGGCGCAGGCGTACATGCTGGACCCGGCGACGGGCGTGTTCACGGCGGTCGGCCCTGACCCGGTGGTGGTCCCCGCCGACGAGACCGGCGGCACCCCGGCCGGACTCCCCGCCCACAGCCCGGCCACCGTCTCCCCGGACGGCCCGGCGGCCGGCCCTCCGGCGGGTCCCGCGGACGGCCCCCTTCCCTTCCGCGCGGCCGACCCGGAAGCGAGCACCGCTACCCGCCAGGCCGGAACCACGGACGGGCCCGCCCCGGAGGCGCCGGAAACGGAGGGAGTCGCCACAAAGGTCTAAACCACTTTGCGGAGGCCCCTTGTCAGGGTCGGCGCGGCCTGATGAGGTAGGGCTGGGACATCTGGGACACCCTGACAAGGAGCTGGCGTGAGCAGCAACGAGAGCCTGGCCAATCTGCTGAAGGAGGAGCGGCGGTTCGCTCCCCCGGCCGAACTGGCCGCCGCAGCCAATGTCACCGAGGCGGCGTACGAGCAGGCCAAGGCCGACCGGCTGGGCTTCTGGGCCGAGCAGGCCCGCCGCCTGACCTGGGCGACCGAACCCACCCAGACGCTGGACTGGTCCAACCCGCCGTTCGCCAAGTGGTTCGGCGACGGCGAGCTGAACGTGGCGTACAACTGCGTGGACCGCCACGTGGAGGCCGGGCTCGGCGACCGCGTCGCGATCCACTTCGAGGGCGAGTCCGGCGACGGCCGCACCGTCACGTACGCGGAGCTGAAGGACGAGGTGTGCCGCGCCGCGAACGCGCTCACCGAGCTCGGCGTCGCCAAGGGCGACCGGGTGGCGATCTACCTGCCGATGATCCCGGAAGCGGTCTTCGCGATGCTGGCCTGCGCCCGGATCGGCGCCGCGCACTCCGTGGTGTTCGGCGGCTTCTCCGCGGACGCCGTCGCGTCCCGCATCGACGACGCCGACGCCAAGGTCGTCATCACCGCCGACGGCGGCTTCCGGCGCGGCAAGCCGTCCGCGCTCAAGCCGGCCATCGACGACGCCGTCTCCCGCACCCCGCAGGTCGAGCACGTGGTGGTGGTCCGCAGGACCGGGCAGGACGTGGCCTGGACCGAGGGCCGGGACGTCTGGTGGCACGAGGTGACCGGCCGCCAGTCCGCCGAGCACACGCCGGAGGCGTTCAACGCCGAGCACCCGCTGTTCATCCTGTACACGTCGGGCACCACCGGGAAGCCGAAGGGCATCCTGCACACCTCCGGCGGCTACCTGACGCAGGCCAGCTACACCCACCACGCGGTGTTCGACCTCAAGCCGGAGACCGACGTCTACTGGTGCACCGCGGACATCGGCTGGGTCACCGGGCACTCGTACATCGTGTACGGCCCGCTCTCCAACGGCGCGACCCAGGTCATCTACGAGGGCACCCCGGACACCCCGCACCAGGGCCGGTTCTGGGAGATCGTGCAGAAGTACGGCGTCACCATCCTCTACACGGCGCCGACCGCGATCCGCACCTTCATGAAGTGGGGCGACGACATCCCCGCGAAGTTCGACCTGAGCAGCCTGCGGGTGCTGGGCAGCGTCGGCGAGCCGATCAACCCCGAGGCGTGGGTCTGGTACCGCGAGCACATCGGCAGCGGCCGCACCCCGATCGTGGACACCTGGTGGCAGACCGAGACCGGCGCGATGATGATCTCCCCGCTGCCCGGCGTCACCGAGACCAAGCCCGGCTCCGCGCAGCGCCCGCTGCCCGGCATCGCGGCCACCGTGGTGGACGACGAGGCCAACGAGGTGCCCAACGGCTCCGGCGGCTACCTGGTGCTCACCGAGCCGTGGCCGTCGATGCTGCGCACCATCTGGGGCGACGACCAGCGGTACATCGACACCTACTGGTCCCGTTTCCCCGGCCGCTACTTCGCCGGTGACGGCGCCAAGAAGGACGAGGACGGCGACATCTGGCTGCTCGGCCGGGTCGACGACGTGATGCTGGTCTCCGGCCACAACATCTCGACCACCGAGGTCGAGTCCGCGCTGGTCTCGCACCCGAAGGTGGCCGAGGCCGCGGTCGTCGGCGCCGCCGACGAGACCACCGGACAGGCCATCGTCGCGTTCGTCATCCTGCGCGGCACCGCCGAGGACAGCGCCGATCTGACCGCGGCCCTGCGTGACCACGTCGGCCGGACGCTCGGCCCGATCGCCAAGCCCAAGCGGATCCTGGTGGTCTCCGAGCTGCCCAAGACCCGCTCCGGCAAGATCATGCGCCGCCTGCTGCGCGACGTCGCGGAGAACCGCGAGCTGGGCGACGTCACCACCCTCACCGACTCCTCGGTGATGGACCTCATCCAGACCCGCCTGCCCTCGGCGCCGAGCGAGGACTGACGGCCGAGGACTGACGAGCGCGGACCGACAAGCGCGGACCGGTCAGCGGACCGGCGAGGCAGAGGGGCGCCCGGCCATCAAGGCGGGCGCCCCTTCGCCTTCCCGTCCAGCCGTTCGCGCCCCCTTCCCCCGGCGCTCTCATTCGTTCGGGCCATCCGGGCGGCGCCCCGCCCCCGCTTCCCGACAAGACTGAGGGGGACGCCCAGGAGGTCGCCCCCGTGTCCGAGCAGCCGCCGCAGCGATCCGCGCCCGGGCCGGGGCCGGTCCGCCGCGCGTCGACCCTGCTCGGGCGGCTGCCGCTCCCCGAGAGGACCTTCGTCGCGGACGCGCTGCGGACCGAGACGGTCGGCGGCGTCCTGCTGCTGGCGGCCGCGGTGGCCGCCCTCATCTGGTCGAACACCGGCCACCACTCCTACGAGTCGGCGAGCGACTTCCACTTCGGCCCGGCCGCGCTCGGCCTGCACCTGTCCGTCGAGCACTGGGCCGCGGACGGTCTGCTCGCCGTGTTCTTCTTCGTCGCCGGGGTCGAGCTGAAGCGCGAGCTGGTGGTCGGCGAGCTGCGGAACCCCGCGGCGGCGGCGCTGCCGGTGGTCGCGGCGCTGTGCGGCATGGTGGTCCCGGCGGCCGTCTACGCGATCACCGCGTCCGCGGGCGGCGGGTCGCTGAAGGGCTGGGCGGTGCCCACCGCGACCGACATCGCGTTCGCGCTCGCCGTCCTCGCCGTCATCGGCACCGCGCTGCCGGCCGCGCTCCGGGCGTTCCTGCTCACCCTGGCCGTCGTCGACGACCTCTTCGCCATCCTGATCATCGCCGTCTTCTTCACCTCCGACATCGACTACGGCGCGCTGCTCGGCGCCTTCGCCGGGCTGGCCCTGTTCTGGGTGCTGCTGCGGCGCGAGGTGCACGGCTGGTACGTCTACGTGCCGCTGGCGGTGGTGATCTGGGCGCTGATGTACAACAGCGGCATCCACGCGACGATCGCCGGCGTGGCCATGGGCCTGATGCTGCGCTGCACCCCGCGGCGGGGTGAGGAGCAGGCGCCGGGCGAGCACATCGAGCACCTGGTGCGGCCGCTGTCCGCGGGCGTGGCCGTGCCGCTGTTCGCGCTGTTCTCCGCGGGGGTGGTGGTGTCGGGCGGGGCGCTCGCCGACGTCTTCCACAAGCCGGAGACCCTCGGCGTCGCGCTGGGCCTGGTGGTCGGCAAGCCGCTCGGGGTGTTCGGCGGCACCTGGCTCGCCGCCCGCTTCACCCGGGCCGAGCTGAACGCGGACCTGCGCTGGCCCGACGTGCTGGCCGTCGCCACCCTCGGCGGCATCGGCTTCACCGTCTCGCTGCTCATCGCCGAACTCGCCTTCACCGGGCCGCCGCTGGCGGACGAGAGCAAGGCCGCGGTGCTGCTCGGCTCGGTGACCTCCGCGGTGCTGGCGGCGACCCTGCTGAAGCTGCGCAACAACACCTACCGGGCGCTGACCGACGACGAGAACCGCGACTCCGACGGCGACGGCATCCCCGACGTCTACGAGGAGGACCAGCCCGCCTACCACCTCCGGATGGCGGAAATACTCGAACGCCAGGCCGCCGAACACCGTCGCCTCGCCCAACTCGGCCGGGACGCGGGCGGCCCTGATGCGACGTAAGGCATGATCGGGGGCAGACACGGTACGACCGGTACCGGACCGATACGACGCAGAAACGACGGAGGACGCCGCGATGAGCGCAGCCTCGAACGGTGACGAGCGCAGCCTCGGGCAGCTGTTCGCGTCCGCCACGGCGGAGGTGTCCGCCCTGGTGCACGACGAGATCGCCCTGTTCAAGGCCGAGGTGCGGCAGGACGCCAAGCGGGCCGCGGTCGGCAGCGGGGCGGTGGTCGCGGCCCTGGCGCTGGCCCTGTTCGCGGTGCCGATGGGCAGCATGGCCGCCGCGTACGGCATCCACGCGCTGGGGATCACCCTCGGCTGGTCGTTCCTCATCGTGTGCGGCGCCTACATCGTGCTCGCGGTCCTGCTCGCCCTGATCGCGTACGGCCGGTTCAAGAAGGTCAAGAAGCCGGAGCGGTCGCTGAACTCCGCCAAGGAGAGCGCGGCCGTGCTGCAGAAGGCCAAGCCGCACCCGCGGCCGCTGGAGCCCGCGGACGCCAAGCCGGAGCTGACCGGCGCCGGGCAGAAGGCGTCCCCGTCGGCGCTGCCGCCGTCGGGCTCCCGCTGACCGATGGGGTGACGAGCGCGGGCTCGCCCACATGGCGGCGCCGGATGTGACACGCTCAGAACATGACCCTCCCCGACGGTTCGCGTCGGCCGTCCGGCACGCGCATCCCGGTTCCCCGCCCCGACGGCCCGTGGATCCACCGCGATGTCGCGGCCAACGGTGCCCGTTTCCACATCGCCGAGATGGGCGACGGGCCGCTGGTGCTGCTGCTGCACGGCTTCCCGCAGTTCTGGTGGACCTGGCGGCACCAGCTGCCGGCACTCGCCGACGCCGGCTTCCGGGCGGTCGCGATGGACCTGCGCGGGGTGGGCGGCAGCGACCGCACACCGCGCGGCTACGACCCCGGCAACCTCGCCCTCGACGTCACCGGTGTGATCCGCTCGCTCGGCGAGCCCGACGCGGCGCTGGTCGGCCACGACCTCGGCGGCTACCTGGCGTGGACGGCCGCGGCGATGCGCCCGAAGCTGGTGCGCCGGCTCGCGGTCGCCTCCATGCCGCACCCGCGCCGCTGGCGCACCGCGATGCTCGCCGACCTGCGGCAGAGCAGGTCCGGCGGGTACATCTGGGGCTTCCAGCGCCCGTGGCTGCCGGAGCGGCAGCTGGTCGCGGACGAGGCCGCGCTGGTCGGCCGGCTGGTGCAGGAGTGGTCGGGGCCGAGCCTGCCGGACGAGGAGGCGATGGACGTCTACCGCCGGGCGATGCAGATCCCGTCGACCGCCCACTGCGCGATCGAGCCGTACCGGTGGCTGGTGCGGTCGATGGCGCGCCCCGACGGCATCCAGTTCAACCGGCGGATGAAGCGGCCGGTACGGGTGCCGACCCTGCAGATGCACGGCTCGCTCGACCCGGCGATGGGCACGCGCATCGCGGCGGGCAGCGGCAGTTACGTCGAAGCGCCCTACCGGTGGCGACTGTTCGACGGCCTCGGGCACTTCCCGCACGAGGAGGACCCGGCGGCCTTCTCGACCGAGCTGATCAACTGGCTCAAGGACCCGGAACCGGACCGCTGAGCCCGGCACTCCTGCCGGTACGACGAGCTGTTGATCGGTCATATTGCCGCGTGCATACGCCGACTGAACGATGATCCGGCGATTACCGACCAGGAGGCGCGGGCACGTAGCTCGGTATGGGTTGGACGCACGACTACAGTGACGTATCGCGCACGCGCCGCCGCACTTTCACCGCCGCAGGCACCTCCGCGGCCATGACGCTGCTCCCGCCAGGGCACAGCCATCTCGGCATCCCCCGCATCCTGGGGCGCAGGGCGCGCTGGGTCGGCGCCCGGCTACGCCACGGGCGGGACTGAGCCGCCCGCCCCGCGAGGGGTCACAGCGCACATCCCTGGCTGTCCACCTGCCGGACCGCGGTCCGTCCCGCCTTCACGTCG
The DNA here is from genome assembly GCA_009783685.1 of Actinomycetes bacterium. GTDB lineage: Bacteria > Actinomycetota > Actinomycetes > Streptomycetales > Streptomycetaceae > Actinacidiphila. Next base: position 7,031 of record WRCZ01000072.1, on the reverse strand, counting down.
GGCGCGACCTCGTCGGCGGTCAGCGCGTACCCGGTGTTGGCGTCGTCGAGGGACTTGGCGAAGACCACGCCCTCGACACGGCCGTCGGTGGTGAGCAGCGGGCCGCCGGAGTTGCCCTGCCGGACGGTGGTGTACAGGGAGTACACGTCGCGGTGCACGGTGCCGCGACGGTAGATGTCCGGGCCGTTGGCCTCGATCCGGCCGCGGATACGGGCCGCGCGCACGTCGAACGCGCCGTTCTCCGGGAAGCCCGCCACGATGGCGTCGTCCTTGGAACGGGCGTCGTTGGTCGCGAACTGCAGCGTGGGCGCGTCCAGGCCGGGCACGTACAGCACGGCGATGTCGCGCTGCCAGTCGTAGAGCACCACGCGGGCGTCGTGCAGCCGGCCCTTGCCGGCGATCTGCACGGTGGGCTCGCGCACGCCGCCGACCACGTGCGCGTTGGTCATCACGTGGTCCTTGGCGAAGACGAACCCGGAGCCCTCGAGGACCTTGCCGCAGCCGGGGGCGGTGCCGACGACCTTCACGATGCTGCGCTCGGCGCGGTCGACCACGGGGTTGTTCACCAGGGCCGGGTCCGGCGCCGGGACCGAGGTGATCGGCTCCGAGCCGAAGGTGCCGAAGACCTGCGGCAGCCCGTTCTGGGCCAGGGTGGTGCTGAAGTCGTTGAACCAGGTGTCGGCCTGCGCCGGCACCACCTTGGAGACGCCGAGCAGCACCTTCGACGAGCGCACCTCGCGCCCTATGGTCGGCAGCGTCGTGGTCGCCAGGGCGCTGCCGATCAGCCAGGCCACCAGCAGCATCGCGACGACGTTGATGAGCGCGCCGCCGCCGGCGTCCAGCGCCCGGGCAGGCGACCAGGTGATGCGGGTGCGCACCTTGTTGCCGAGGTGGGTGGTGAACGCCTGTCCCACCGAGGCGCACACGATCACCAGCGTGACGGCGGTGATCACCGCCACCGAGCCCGGCTGGGCGTTGTCCGTGGCCTTGTCCCAGATCAGCGGGAGCAGGTACACCGCGGCGAGGCCGCCGCCGAGGAAGCCCGTCACCGACGCGATGCCGACGACGAACCCCTGGCGGTAACCGACCACCGCGAACCAGGCGGCGGCGAGGATGAGCAGGAAGTCCAGCGCGTTCACGGGGAACACGGTCTCACGACCGGCTGAGGACGCGGGACCGTAACGGCACTAACGCCGCCTGCGGCGCCGCCGCCGCGCCCGGAACCCGGGCCGGCGCGTCGGGCCTGCTCAGCCCAGCGGCACCGTGCGCTCGGTGTCCCAGGGCCGCTCCCACCCCGCGTAGTGCAGGATCTTGTCGATCAGGCCCGCGGTGAAGCCCCAGACGAGGGCTCCGTCGACCAGGAACGCCGGGCCGCGGAAACCGCTCGGGTGGACGAGCATCGCACGGTTCGCCGGGTCGGTGAGATCCGCCACAGGCACCCGGAACACCCGCGCGGTCTCGGCCGGGTCCACCGCGGCGACCGGGCTCGGCCGCCGCCACCAGCCCATGACCGGGGTCACCACGAAGCCGCTGACCGGGATGTACAGCCGCGGCAGCACGCCGAACACCTGGACGCCCGACGGGTCCAGGCCGGTCTCCTCCTCGGCCTCGCGCAGCGCGGCCCGCAGCGGGCCGTCGCCCTCGGGGTCACCGTCCTCCGGGTCCAGCGCGCCGCCGGGGAACGACGGCTGGCCCGCGTGCGAACGCAGCGCCGCGGAACGCTCGATGAGCAGCAGGTCGGGACCCTGCTCGCCCTCGCCGAACAGGATCAGCACGGCCGACGGCCGGCCCTCGCCGTCCGGCGGCAGGAACCGGCTGAGCTGCTCGGGGCGCACCCCCTGCACGACGGTGACGACGGGGTCGAGCCAGGAGGGCACGCCGTCCGCGGTGACCTGGATGCCGGCCGCGTCCGCGCCCTGGGCCTGCGTCATGAGGCGCCCAGCGGCGGGGCGGCCTTGCCCGGGTAGTCGGGCGGCGGGTTGAGCCGCTGCCCGGGGAAGCCGCCCTTCTCGTACTTCAGCAGCTTCGCGGCCTTGTCCGGGTCGATCTCGCCGATGCCGTTCGACGGGCACAGGTGGGCGATCGGGCAGGCGCCGCAGGCGGGCTTGCGGGCGTGGCAGATGCGCCGGCCGTGGAAGACGACGCGGTGCGACAGCATCGTCCAGTCGGACTTGGGGAACAGCGCCGCGACGTCCTTCTCGACCTGCTCGGGGTCCTCCGAGGTGGTCCAGCCGAACCGGCGGGACAGCCTCCCGAAGTGGGTGTCGACGGTGATGCCGGGGACGCCGAAGGCGTTGCCCAGCACCACGTTGGCGGTCTTGCGGCCGACACCGGGCAGGGTGACCAGGTCCGCCAGGTTGCCGGGCACCTCCCCGCCGAAGTTGTCCCGCAGCGCCGCGGACAGGCCCAGCACGGACCTGGCCTTGGCGCGGAAGAACCCGGTGGGCCGCAGGATCTGCTCCAGCTCCTCGGGGTCGGCCGCGGCCATGTCCTCGGGGGTGGGGTACTTGGCGAACAGCGCCGGCGTGGTCTGGTTCACCCGCAGGTCGGTCGTCTGCGCCGACAGCACGGTGGCGATCAGCAGCTGGAAGGGGTTCTCGAAGTCCAACTCGGGGTGGGCGTACGGATACACCTCGCCGAGTTCGCGGTAGATCTTTCGCGCCTGGCGCACCAGCCCGGTGTGCGTCTGCGGCGGCTTCGCTTTCCTGACCGGCCGGCCCTGGGCCCCGCCCGTACCACTTGTCGCCATGCATGCAGCCTACGGGGCGGCGCCGACAGGGATCACCCGATTCCCCCGCGCCGGACCGGCGCACGGGCGCCCCGTACCGGCCGTCCCCGCGGGAGCCCGCGGCGACGGCCGCGGCACGGCCCCGCCGGGGCCGTCCGAGGGGCCGCGCACGGGGTGTTCGCCGAGAGCGGAATCCGGTACTCTCGCCACTCATTCGGCCCTGGAGCAGGGCCAGAACCACCGAAATCGACGCCCAATCGGGCCCCCGGGGCACTACTCCTCGGTCGGATACGACATCCTTGTGATTGATCGCACTGATTGAGACGTCGTGCATCATGGGAAAACCCGGCGATGTCGGCTGTCGACAAGGAGAGAGCTCGTGGACGACGTTCTGCGCCGTGCTCCGCTTTTCGCGGCGCTCGACGACGAGCAGGCCGCTGAACTGCGCGCCTCCATGACGGAGGTCACGCTCGCGCGTGGCGACTCGCTGTTCCACGAGGGCGACCCCGGGGACCGGCTGTACGTCGTCACCGAAGGCAAGGTCAAGCTGCACCGCACCTCGCCCGACGGCCGCGAGAACATGCTGGCTGTGGTCGGCCCCGGCGAGCTGATCGGCGAGCTGTCGCTGTTCGACCCCGGCCCCCGTACGGCGACCGGCACCGCGCTGACCGAGGTCAAGCTGCTGGGCCTGGGCCACGGCGACCTCCAGCCGTGGCTGAACGTGCGGCCCGAGGTGTCCACCGCGCTGCTGCGTGCCGTCGCGCGCCGCCTGCGCCGGACCAACGACGTCATGTCCGACCTGGTCTTCTCCGACGTCCCCGGCCGTGTCGCCAAGGCGCTGCTCGACCTGTCGCGCCGCTTCGGCGTGCAGTCGGAGGAGGGCATCCACGTCGTCCACGACCTCACGCAGGAGGAGCTGGCCCAGCTGGTCGGCGCCTCCCGCGAGACGGTCAACAAGGCCCTTGCCGACTTCGCCGGCCGTGGCTGGCTGCGGCTGGAGGCCCGTGCGGTGATCCTGCTCGACGTCGAGCGGCTGGCCAAGCGCAGCCGCTGAGCCGCCGGCCGCACCGCCGCGCCGCTCCACCTGCTCGTCGACGAAGCCCCTGCCGCGGCGGGGGCTTCGTGCTGTCCAAAGGCGGTCCCGATCGGCGCCCGGATCACCGCCCGGATCGACTGCGGGGTGACGGAGGGCGGCGGATGGGGCGGCGGGGGGCGCCGCCGTCACCAGGCCAGCTGGGCGATCTCGTCCGTGACGGCGGACACCGCGGGGGCGGCCGGGTCGATCAGCGGGAAGTGCCCGGTGCCGGGCAGCCAGGCCACCACCGGCTCCTCCCCCGCCGCGGCCGCCGCGTCCATGAAAGCCTCGCTGACCTGCGGCGGAACCACGTTGTCAGTGGCGCCGTGCACGATGGTCGTGGCGATGCCGGTGGGGAGCAGCACGGCCGGGTCGGCGTGCGGAAGGCGTTCAGTGAGGCGGTCGGGGCCGCCGAGCAGGTCGACGACCGCGTCCGAGCAGACGTGCAGCCGGGCCGCCGCGCCGAGGTCGGCGATCGGGGCGAGTGCCACGACGCCGCGCAACGGGGGAGGCGAGGAGCGGTGCCAGGGGGAATCGGGGGGCAGGACATGGCGCGCGGCGGCCCACAGGGCCAGGTGGCCGCCCGCGCTGTGCCCGGTGACCACGACCCGCCGGGGGTCGACGGCGTCGTCGCCGAGCGTCGCCACGGCCAGGGCCGGCAGGGCGTCCATCGCGGCGGCCACGTCGTCCAGGGTGTCCGGCCACCGGCCGGCGGGGGCGGGGCGGTCGGGCAGGGAGGCCGCTGCGGGCCGCCCGGCGGCCTGCCGGCCGTCGTCCGGGGCGCCGCCGCGCCGGTACTCCACCGAGGCCACGGCGAAGCCCTGCGCGGCCAGGTGGGCGGCCAGCGGGGACACGTGCCCGCGGTCGTAGGCGGCCCGCCACGCGCCGCCGTGGAGCAGCACCACCAGGGGCGCGGGACGGGCGGGCGCGGGACGGGGCCGGTAGAGGTCCACGATCTGCTCGGGGTGGCCGCCGTAGGCCGCGGTCGCGTCCGGCGGCACGTGCGCGTGGCTGAAGGCCGACGCCTCCTCGGCCTCCGCCCGGCCCTCCGGATCCGGCACACCGGAGGGGTGCCGGGGCCCGGTGGCGGGCGGAGACACGTCGGGTGCGGCGTCGGCCATCGGTTACGGCGTCCCTTCGAGGATGTCGGCCAGGACGCGCGCGGCGTGCAGCGCGTCGGCGAAGCGGGTGTAGAGCGGGGTGAAGCCGAAGCGCAGTACGTCCGGCCTGCGGTGGTCGCCGACGACACCGCGCGCGATGAGCGCGCGCATCACCTCGCCGGCGTCCTGGCAGCGCAGCGACACCTGGCTGCCGCGCTCGGCGTGTGCCAGCGGGGTCACCGACTCCACACGCCCGGGCGGGACCAGCGCACCGACACACTCCAGGAAGAAGTCCGTCAGCGCCAGGCTCTTGGCCCGCACGTCGCCGACCTCCACGCCGTCCCAGGCGTCGAGGGCGCTGTCCAGGGCGAGCAGCGACAGGATCTCAGGTGTGCCGACCCGGCCACGGAGGGCCCCCTCGGCGGGCGCGTAGGCCGGCGCCATGCCGAACGGGTCGGCGTGCGAGTTCCAGCCCGGCAGCGGCGAGTCGAAGCGCGGCTGCAGCGCGCCGCGCACGTACAGGTACGCGGGCGAGCCGGGCCCGCCGTTGAGGTACTTGTAGGTGCAGCCGACGGCCAGATCCACGCCGTCCGCGTCGAGGGCGACGGGCAGGGCGCCGGCGCTGTGGCACAGGTCCCACACGGCCAGCGCACCGGCCGCGTGCAGGGCGGCGGTGACAGCGGGCAGGTCGTGCAGCCGTCCGCTGCGGTAGTCGACGTGGTTGACCAGGGCGACGGCCGTGCGCTCCCCCGCCGCCGCGCCGATCCCCCCGGCCGGGACGGCGCGCAGGGTGCAGCCGGTCATCCGGGCCGCGGACTCGGCGATGTAGCCGTCGGTGGGGAAGGTCGCGGCGTCCACCAGGATCTCGTCGCGTCCGTCCGGGGCCATCCGGACCGCGGCGACCAGGGCCTTGAAGACGTTGACGCTGGTCGAGTCGCCGACCACGACCTGGCCGGGGGCGGCGCCGACGAGCGCGCCGATGCGGTCGCCGATGCGCTCCGGGGCCGTCCACCAGCCGCTGCCGTCCCAGGAGCGGATGCCCATCCGGCCCCACTCGCGGCCGACGACGTCGCTCAGCCGCTCCATGATCCGGGTCGTCGGCGGGCCGAGCGAGTTGCCGTCGAGGTAGACCTCGCCGGTGACCAGGTCGAAGCGGTCGCGGACCGCGGCCAGCGGGTCCTGCGCGTCCAGGGCGGCCGCCCGGCCGTCGAGGGCGGCGGCGTCCTGCCTGCCGGCCGCGGGGTCCGCCGCGGGCGGCTGCGTCACGGGCTCAGACATGGCTGCGGGCCGTCCACAGCTCGGGGAAGACGTTCTTGGACGCGCGCTTCTCCAGCCAGGCCACCCCCGCGGAGCCGCCGGTGCCGGGCTTGGCGCCCATCGCCCGCCGGGTCGCGACGAGGTGGTCGTTGCGCCAGCGCCAGACGAGTTCGGCCACGTCGGTGAGCAGCTCGGCCAGGCGGACCAGCTCGGAGTCCTGGTCGGGGTCGGCGTAGACGCTCTGCCAGGCGGCCTCGACCTCGGGGTGCGGCTCGTAGCGCAGGCTCGGGTCACGCTCCAGCACCGCGGCCGGCACGGGGTGGCCGCGGCGGGCCAGCAGGCGCAGCACCTCGTCGTACAGGCTGGGCTCGGTCAGGGCCTTCTCCAGCTCGGCGTGCGCGCTGGGCGTGCCGCGGTGCGGCACCAGCATGGACGCGGACTTGTCGCCGAGCAGGAACTCCATCCGCCGGTACATCGCGGACTGGAAGCCGGAGCCCTCGCCGAGGGCCGAGCGGTAGGCGTTGAACTGCGCGGGGGTGAGGTGGGCGATCGGCTTCCAGGAGGCGTTGAGCGACTCCAGCTCGGGCAGGCTGCGCCGCAGGGCGGCCATCGCCCGGGGGATGTCGTCCTGGCGCAGGGCGGCGGCCGCGGTGGTCCACTCGTGGACCAGCAGGGTGAACCACAGCTCCATCACCTGCGTGGTGACGAGGAAGGCCATCTCGCCGGGTTCGTCGGACAGCGGATGCTGCAGATGGGTGAGGACGGACGCCTGTACGTAGTCCTCGTAGGGGGTCGTGCCCTCGAACGAGAGGTTCGGGGTCGCCGCCTCTTCGGTCGGTGCATCGGACATGGGATACCTCCAGAGCATGGC
>WRCZ01000071.1 GCA_009783685.1 Actinomycetes bacterium | reverse complement strand
GCGCGCCGATGCGACACGGCGTCAGCACCGTGCGGTCCGGCCGCCGGCACACGCCGGGCTCGTCCTCCACGACGCGTCCTGAGTGCCGGCCGCGGCTGATCCCCGGTGCTCCCCGGCCGCCAGCGCTCCCCGGCAGCCCGGCCGCTCCCGGCCGCATCTGGCCGTCCCGAGAAGGCGACTCCCTGTCCGCGTGCGCCGGGCCCGTCTCCGCGTCGCCGCCATGTCATCGGAGGAATCATGGTCAACTCCCATGATCGGTTGGGGATTTCCTGCTGTTTTTCTTGACCGCCCTTCTGAGAGGTCGTATGTTTCCCGCGATTCCCGACCTCTGGAGGACGATGACCGTGTCTCGACATCCACTGGTACCGGCGCTTGCCGCCCTCGCTCTCGCCGCCGGGGCCCTCGTCGCGGCGGCGCCCGCGGACGCCGCGCCGCCGGCGGCCGCCGGCGCGAGCACGGCGTCCGACGTCTTCGTCGCGCCGAGCGGCGACGACGACGCGAGCGGCGACGCGCGGCACCCGGTACGCACCCTGCAGCGGGCCCAGAGCCTGGTGCGCCAGCGCGACGCCCACCTGTCCGGCGACCTGACGGTGCACCTGGCCTCCGGGACCTACCGGCAGTCGGCCCCGCTGACCCTCGACGCCCGCGACTCCGGCTCGAACGGCCACAAGGTGGTGTGGCAGGGCACCGGCAGCACCGTCATCAGCGGCGGCCGCCAGGTCACCGGCTGGCACCAGGTCCCCGGCCGGCCGGGCCTGTGGTCGGCAAAGGCGCCCCACGACCTCACCGACACGCGGCAGTTGTACGTCGACGGGGTGCGCGCCGACCGGGCGGCCGGCGAGGTCCCGGTCACCCTGACCAGGACCGACACCGGGTACACCGCCTCCAGCGACACCCTCGCGCGCTGGCCCGACATCGCCGGCGCCGAGTTCGTCTACACCAGCGGCGAGGCGCTGTGGAACGTGCAGCGCGACGGCCTCGGCCAGTGGACCCAGCCGCGCTGCGACATCGCCTCGGCGTCCGGCACCACCGTCACCATGGTCCAGCCGTGCTGGGACAACTCCAACAAGCGAGTGGAGTTCCCGGACATCCCCGGCCGCACCGTCAGCATGGTCGGCCCGGGTTCGCTGACGAACGGCGGCCACGCCACGTACATCGAGAACGCCCGCGAACTCCTCGACACCCCGGGCGAGTGGTACCTGGACCGCGCCGCCCGCACCGTCTACTACATGCCGCGCAAGGGCGAGGACCTGCACCACGCCGACGTGGAGGCGCCGGTGCTGGAGAAGCTGGTCGACGGCCGCGGCACGACGGCCGCCCCCGTGCACGACATCGCCTTCCGCGGGATGCAGTTCAGCTACGCCACCTGGCTCACCCCGTCCTCGCCCGAGGGCTTCTCCGAGATCCAGGCCGGCTACACCATCTCCGGCGCGACCGGTTACGCCACCGAGGGACTGTGCGGGTTCGTCGAGGGCGGCGCCTGCCCGTTCGGCGCGTGGACGAAGGAACCCGGCAACGTGGCCGTCTCGCACGGCAGGAACATCGAGTTCTCCGGTGACGCCTTCGTCCATCTCGGCGCCGCCGGGCTGGAGTTGGGTGACGGCACCCAGGATGCGCAGGTGCGCGGCAACGTCTTCACCGACATCTCCGGCAACGGCGTGGAGATCGGCGGCGTCGGCGACGCGCTGCCCACCGACGACGCCGACGTCACCCGCGGCGTGCAGGTGACGGACAACCATCTCTACGCCCTGCCAAGGGAGTTCACCGGCGGCGTCCCCATCGTCAACGGCTACACCCAGCACGACCTGATCTCCCACAACCAGATCGACCACGTCGGCTACTCGGGGATCTCCATGGGCTGGGGCGGCTGGCCGGACAAGATCGGTGCCCCGGCCACCCCCAACGACAGCCACGACAACACCGTCAGCGACAACCTGATCACCGACTACATGCAGGGCCTGGACGACGGCGGCGGCATCTACACCCAGGGCCTGACCGGCACCTCGATGGCCGACGGGGAGAAGGTCACCGGCAACGTCATCCACAGCCAGTTCGGCCTCGGCAAGAGCGTCTACACCGACAACGGCTGCACCTACGAGACGGTCTCCGGCAACGTCCTGTACGGCGCGTCGTACTCCAACGTCGCGAGCCGCCACACCGACTACCGGGACGACCTCGGCAACAACGACCCGACGCTGGTGTCCGGCAACTGGTGGGAGCAGGGTGACGCCGACAGCGACAACAAGGGCCTGGTGACCCAGGGCAACCACATCATCGCCTCGCCGGCCGACGCACCCGCCGACGTCGTGGCCGCCGCCGGGCTGGAACCGGCCTACCGGGGGCTGCTCGACGAGCGCTTCGGCGCGGTGTCCGTCCCCGCGGCGCCCACCCGGGTCGGCACCTCGACCGGCGCCGGCGGCACGCTGCTCGTCACCTTCAACCCGGTCTGGGCGGACGGCGGTTCGCCGGTCACCGGATACCAGGTGCAGGCGGTGGACGCGGCAGGGCACGTCGCGGCGACCACCACCGTGCCGGCGGCGGACTTCAGCGCCTCGGCGCTGGTCACGCTGACCGGGCTGACCGACGGCGTTCCGTACCGGGTCACCGTCACCGCACTCAACTCCCATGGCAGTAGCGCACCTTCGCTTCCCTCCGCCGCTCTCGCGCCGATCGCGGGCTCGGTCCTGCCGGCGGCGCCCACCGGGGTGAAGCTGCGCGCCCAGGCGACCGCCGGCACCGTGGCGTGGACCCCGCCGACCGCGGTCGGCGACTCGCACGTCATCGGCTACCGGATCGTGCTGACCGACGCGGCCGGCACCTCCCGCACCGTCGAGGTCGCCGGACGGGACGCGCTGGTGACCCAGCCGTCGGCCAAGGGCATGTTCCGGGTCGTCGGCGGCCTGACGCCCGGCACCGCGTACACGGTCTCGGTCGCCGCGGTCACCGGCTCCGGGACCGGGCCCGCGGCCACCGGCAAGGGCACGACCCCGGCCGCGTAGCCCCGCGTGCGGGCGGCGATCCCGCCGCCCGCACGCATGCTCCCCGTCCCGGCACGCGCCGGGTCCCGCACCCCGTGTGCTCCGCACGCCCCGTGCCCGGCGCCGGTCTCGAACCGGCGCCGGGCACGGCACCATGAGCGGGGCCGTCCTCGGGTCAGGTGGCCGGCAGACCCCACCGTGCGGCCGGGCCGTTGGGGGTGACCGGGGCCAGATCGGCGGGCGGCGGGCTGCCCTGCGGACGCACCCAGACCTCCTGCCCGCGGCGCACCTCGATGCGGAGCGTGCCGCCGCCCAGGTCGGTGTACGCGACCGGCCGGCCGGCCGCGTCGGTGACGTCCAGCGGTCCCGCCATGTCGGTGCGCAGCACACACGGCGCTCCCGCCTCGCTGAACAGCCGGGCCCAGCGGGTGGCGCCGCCCTGCCGGGCGGCGCTCAGCAGGAACGCGCCCTGCGTCCTGAAGTCGTGCACCACCAGGTCCTGCCAGGTGGCCGGGACCGCCGGGAACAGCCGGATGACCCCGCCCCAGCTCTGGCAGACCATGTCGTGCAGCGACTGCGCCGCCGACAGCGGCGTCTCGATGACCGGCCCGGACTCCCGGTACAGGGTGTTGGGCTGCACGTACAGCCGCAGCAGGTCCGACAGGTAGCCGGCGGCCGCGTCACCGTCGAGCATCTGCGCGGCGAAGGAGGCGGCACCGGTGTAGCTGTAGCCCTGGAGGGCGCCGGTGAAGCTGATCCAGTGCTTCAGCGACGTCCTGATCAGGTCGCGGTTCTCCGGCTGCTCCCAGTTGACCAGGTACAGCGGGTACACCGACAGCATGTGCGAGTAGTGGCGGTGGGACATCGCGAAGGGCTGGCCCGCGCCGATCATGAAGCCGTTGGCGTCGACGGGCGCGGGCACCAGCCGCAGCAGCACGTCGCGCCACCGCGGCGCCAGCGGGTCGTCGATCCCCAGGGTCCCGGCCGAGTCCAGCAGGGTCTGGCAGCCCCAACGGATCAGCGCCAGGTCGTAGTTGGTGTCCGGGGTGTCGACGCCGTACTCCGGGGAGAACGTCTTCGGCAGGTGCAGCCGGCCGTCGCTGCCCGGCTCCAGGAAGTGCAGGTAGTAGCTGATCGACTGCCGCAGCAGCGGGAAGACGACGTCCCGCAGCACCGACTCGTCCATGGTGTGCCGGTAGGACAGCCAGACATTGTGCAGCGCCCACGTCAGGTTGCCGATCTCGGGGGTCGGCGGGTTCTGGCCGGGGATGCCGCCGCCGGTGCCGCCCGGCCCGGCGTCCACGCCGTGGTTCAGGGTGGTGTCGTTGGAGCGGGCGATGACCAGCGAGTCCGACCGGTACGCGGGCGCGGTCTGCGCCCTGACGTTCTCCCGGAACTCGCTCAACGACCGTGTCAGACCGTCGAGTTCGAGGTGGTTGGAGCCGTGGATCAGCCAGTACTCCAGCTGCACGTTGAGGTTCCACCAGGAGGCCGGCCACGGGGTCGGCTCCAGCCACGGCCCGGTGGTGGCCATCACCGGGGCGTCGCGGCGTGCCGCCGACGCCACCTTGTACAGCTGGATCCAGTAGAAGCTCTGCAGCCGCGCGTCCGGCACGGACAGGAAGCTCTTGCGGTAGTACGCGTGCCACCACGACCGGTGGTCCACCGCCAGCGCGGTCAGCGGCCGCACCGCGGCCGGCTCCAGGGTGCGCAGCGCCGCCGCCGTCGCCCCGTCGTCGGGGAAGGAGTGGGCGACCGTGGCGTACAGGGTGCGGGCCCGGCCGCGGCCGACCTCCTGCCAGGCCGTGACGTGCTGCCCGCCGGACAGCAGCGGCTGCACGGCCGTGTGCGCGTCACCGTGGCTGCCGAGCACCGCGGGCGGGTTGGCGGTGTAGCCGTCCGGCAGCGGCTTGAACGCGGCCCGCGGGCTGATCGCCTCGGCCGGGTGGAAGACCCATCGGAAGTCGCGCTCGCCGTCGGTCGGCGTGATCTCCACGGCCAGCACCTGGCGGGAGGTGTGCACGATCGCGCGCAGCGCGAGGCTGCCGGCCGCGGTGGTGATCGTGCCGGTCAGCTCGGCGTTCCACAGGTCCAGGCGCCAGTCCACGGCGGTGATCGCGCCCACCGGCTCCAGCGTGAAGTACCCGATGGGCAGCCGTGCCAGGCCGAAGATCGAGCCGAACTCCGGCCGGTGGTCCTGGACTTCGCTGTGCTGGACGTTGAACCGCACGGCGTTGGCGCCCGGTTCCGCGTAGATCCCGGAAGCGAGGAAGCCGTTGCCGAGGTAGGGTCCCTGCTCCCACTTGACCGGCATGCGCTGCCAGACCAGGTCGCTGTCCGCGAGGATCCGGGTCCACGCCGCGTCTCCCGCGGTGTGCACCGACAGCGCCGGGGTGTTGGCCCCGGTGCCCGGTGCGACGGTGCCGGGCGCGCCCTCCTGCGGGGGTGGGTTCGCCGCCGCGGCGGTGCCGGCCAGTCCGGCCCCGGCCGCCGCCCCCGCGAGGGCGCCGCCGAGCACGGTGCGCCGGGGTACGTGGTTCCTGCCGCCCATCTCGCCTCCTGAACATGTCGGTGGCGCGTGGCCGAGAGGCAGGGGTAGGCGGACCTGCGCGCCGGGGCCGTGCCTCCGGGCGCGACGTGCGGCCCCCGGGTACCCACTCGCGTGCAGATGCGTGTCCGGCCCGTGCCCATCCGGTGTTCAGCCACGTGTCCACTCATCCGATGTATCGGCAGCCGGACGCTATGACGGCACGCCAAGGCCGTCAAGGAGGTGGGCGTGATCTGCTCAAAGACGTTCAGTCATCGGATCATTATGTTGACGCCGGAAAGAAATTGGGGTACACCTCCGGTGTTGCGTTCGTCATGCTGACCAGTCTTCAGCAATGCGAACGGCGAGGAGTGCGCGGCGAGGAGCCTGCGACGAGGAGGTCGCGGCGAGGAGTCCGCGGTGTATCCCTCTGGCCGGCGCTTGCTCGACGCGCTCACCGCGCCCCGGGCCGCCGCCACCGCCGCGCCCACCGCCCCGTGCGGGAACGGGCGCGCCGTCCCGCCGGACGCTCAGCCGCGGCCGGTGTCGATGACGCAGAAGCGGTTGCCCTCGGTGTCGGCGAGGACGACGAAGTCGGCGTCGTCGGGGTAGAGCTCCCAGTCCACCCGGGTCGCGCCCAGCGCCACCAGGCGCTCCACCTCGGCCGCCTGGTCCGCCGCGTCTCCGGCGTACAGGTCCAGGTGGACCCGGGGGCGGTCCTGCACCGGCGTCTCGCTCAGGCCCAGGGAGAGCTGCGGGCCCGCGCCCATCGCCGGGACCAGCACCACCCAGTCGTCGGTCATCTCCTCGCGGGGGACGTACCCGAGTGCCGCCCTCCAGAAGGCCGCGGCACGTTCCATGTCCGCGACGCCCATCACCACAGAACCGATCCTCAGCATCCGTTCATGGTGGCACCCGCCGCCGACAACGCCCCCGCACCGGACCGGACGGCGGGGCGTGCAGCGCCCCTGCCGCATCCGGCGCGGCGCTGCGCGGTTCCCGGCAGCCGAGCGCGCAGCCATGCCCCGGGCGGCCACCTGCGCGGGAGTGCGAGAGGATGAGCGAAAGTGCCGTGACGATGCGCAATGCGTCACGAACGAGCAGGTGCCGGCAGACCCGGCGCTCAACCGGCGCCTGCGCGATACCCTCGGCCTTCCGAGGGACGGGCGCAGACGGAGAGTGGAGCAGCGATGGGGACGCACGAGCGGTGGACGCGGCTGCTGGAGATCCTCGGCGACAAGGGCCGCATCCAGGTCGCCGAGGCGGCCGAGATGCTGGACGTCTCCACGGCCACCGTCCGGCGCGACATGGAGGAGCTGGCCCGCCAGCAACTGCTGACCCGCACGCGCGGCGGCGCCGTGCTCAGCGGTGTCGCCTACGACCTGCCGCTGCGTTACAAGGCCGCCCGCCAGGCCGACGAGAAGCACCGGATCGCCAAGGCGGCCGCCGGCCTGGTGCCGCCCGGCGCGGTGGTCGGCGTCAACGGCGGTACGACCGCCTCCGACGTGGCCCGGGAGCTGGCGATCCGCGCGGACATCGCCGACCGCGGCTCCGCCACCGCGCTGACCATCGTCACCAACGCCATCAACATCGCCAACGAGCTGGCGGTGCGCCCGTACGTCAAGACCGTGGTCACCGGCGGCGTGGCCCGGCCCAACTCCTACGAGCTGACCGGCCCGCTGGCCACGATGGTGCTCCAGGCCATCTCGCTGGACTACGCGATCATCGGCGTGAACGCCGTCGACCCCCGGTTCGGCGCCGCCACCCACGACGAGGGTGAGGCCAGCGCCAACCGCGCGATGGCCGAGCGGGCCGAGAAGGTCATCGTGGTCGCCGACTCCACCAAGCTCGGCAAGCGGGCGTTCGCCCAGGTCTGCGACGTCAGCGCGATCGCCGTGCTGATCACCGACAAGGACGCTCCCGAGGAGCTGGTCGAGCGGTTCACCGCCCAGGGCGTCGAGGTGCAGTGCGTCTGACGCACCGTCCGATCACCCTTCCCCGCGAGTCCTGTTCGGGACGCTCTGCCCGACCCCCGGCCTGATGCCGCTGCGGGCGCGTCCCCGGCGTCGGGTCCTGATACGGCTGCGGGCGCGTGTCCCGCCGGGCCCCGGCCTGACGCCCCCTCTGGTGCCCCGCCATGAACACCGCCTGACGGGGCGTCCGGCGTGCCGTCCGCCGTACGGGGATGCCGGTGACGCCCTGCCGGCCGTCGCGCGGCCGGGACCCGCCGTGCGCACAGCGTGTCTGTGACTGCGTGGTTCTGCGTGTTCCGGCAATGCTCTTGTCATGTCTGCGCATTGCTGCCTAGATATACCTCGCACGGTTCAGGATCAGCCGCCCCGGCGGCCCGACCGATCAGTGAGGTTGCCCCCGTGACACCACCCCTCGCCCGGCGGCTGCGCACCGTCGCCGCAGGCTGCGGCTCGCTCGCCCTCGCCCTCGCCGGACTCGTGGCCGCGGCCCCCGCCGGGTCCGCGGCCGCCCCCGCGGACAGCGTCGCCCAGTACCCCAACTACGCGCCCACCCCGCCGATGGGGTGGAACGACTGGTCGTACTACCAGTGCAACATCGACGAGGACACCATCCTCGGCAACGCCCGCGCCCTGGTCGACACCGGCCTGGCCGCCAAGGGCTACGACACGGTCACCACCGACGACTGCTGGATGACGCACTCACGCGACAGCGCGGGCAACCTCGTCTCCGACCCGGTGAAGTTCCCGCACGGCATGGACTGGGTCGGCTCCCAACTGCACGCCATGGGGCTGAAGTTCGGCATCTACGAGGACGCCGGCACGGCGACCTGCGGCGGCTACCCCGGCTCCCTGAACCACTGGCAGCAGGACGCCGACCTGTTCGCGAAGTGGGGCGTCGACTACGTCAAGCTCGACGGCTGCAACGTGCCCACCAAGGCGGGCGAGACGTCGGAGCAGAGCTACCACGACACCTACGCGGCGTGGAGCCAGGCGATGCTCAACACCGGCCGCCCGATGGTGTTCTCGGTGTCCGCGCCCGCGTACTTCCAGGACGGCCCCGACTGGAACAAGGTCATCGGCTGGTCCGCGCAGGTCGGCAACCTGTGGCGGGAGGGCGCCGACGTCGCCCTCGGCCAGGAGAGCGCCGCCGCCAAGTGGAGCTCCCTGAAGTACAACTACGGCTACAACGTGGGCCTGGCGGACCTGCAGAGCCCGGGCCGCTGGAACGACCCGGACTTCCTGCTCGCCGGCGACTCGGGGCTGACCCGCGACGAGATCCAGAGCCAGATGTCGCTGTGGTCGGTGATGGCCGCCCCGCTGATCTCCAGCACCGACCTCACCCACCTGTCGGCCGACGCCCTCGACGTCCTCGGCAACCGCGACGTCATCGCCGTCGACCAGGACCCCAAGGGCCTGCAGGGCCGCATCGTCCAGCAGGGCGACGGCTACGACGTGCTCTCCAAGCCGCTCGCCAACGGTGACCGCGCGGTCGCGCTGTTCAACAAGTCCGACTCGGCGCAGACCATCAGCACCACGGCCGCGGCCGCCGGCTTCGGCCCCGGCTCCTCGTTCCTGCTGAAGGACCTGGTGACCAAGCACGTCACCCGGACCACCGGCACCATCGCCGCGGACATCCCGCCGCACGCCACCGTGCTCTACCGGGTCAGCGCCGGCGGCGACCACACCGCGGCGCCCGCGACCGTCGTCACCTGGCACGACGCCGGCACCGCCGACCACCCCGGCGTGTACAGCGTCGGCGTGACCGACCTCGGCCCGACCGGCCTGGCCGACACCACCGTGACCCTGACCGCGCCCGAGGGCTGGACCGTCACCCCCGCCTCGGTCCGCCTCAACCGCATCGCCCCTGGCCAGACCGCCACCGCGAAGGTCACCCTGACCGCGCCCAAGGCCAAGCCCGGCACCACGGTGAACACCATCACCGCCACCGCGCGCTACGTCACGGGAGCGGCCGGCACGGACTCGGTCAGCGGGCCGCTGACGATCACCACGACGGTGCCGTACCCGGCGCTCGCCGACGCCTTCAACAACGTGGGCACCACGCTGGAGAGCAACACCGCGCCGGGCAACCTCGACGGCGGCGGCGACAGTTACTCCGCCGACGCCCTCGCGGCCCTCGGCGCCACGCCCGGCGCCACCGTCACCGCCAACGGCGCCACGTTCACCTGGCCGAGCGCCGCACCCGGCACCCCGGACAACGTGGCGACCGGCGGGCAGGCCATCGAACTGACCGGCCAGGGCAGCGCGTTGGCCTTCCTCGGCACCGAGACCGGCTTCACCTCCGGCCCCGTCGTGGTGACCTACACCGACGGTACGACCAGCACCGGCACGCTCGGCTTCCCGAACTGGTGCTGCTCGACGACCACCGACTACGGCGCGCAGACCGCGCTGACCATGGACCACCGCAACACCCAGGCGGGCCCGGCCAACTTCGGTGTCAGCTACCGGGTGTTCACCAACACCGTCCCGCTCACCGCCGGCAAGACCGTGCAGAGCGTGACGCTGCCCAACCAGCCCGCGATCCACGTCTTCGCCCTCGCGGTCACGCCGTAACCGGCACGCCGCAAGCGATACTCCGGGCCGTGGCCGGCGCGATCCGCCGGCCGCGGCCCGGCCCTGCTGCTCGTGCTCCTGCTACTGCTCGACCAACTCCAGCAGCTTGGTCACCGTGTTCCAGTTCCGCGCCGTCGCCCTCACCCCGAGCCAGCGGTCGTTGAGTTTCACGCCGAGCTTGGAGTCCCGGATCGAGTCCGGGAAGTGCGCGTAGATCTCCCGCTCGCCCGGCTGCAGCGTGTCCGGCGCGTACGCGCTCTGGTCGATGCCGGCGAGCTTGTCCCGCGGCGCCGGCCCGGACAGGAACACCACCAGGAAGCGCGAGCCGTTGACCCCGTCCATCGGGTACGGGTTGGCCTCGACGACCCGGCGCAGGTCCGCGCCGGTGCGCACCATGCAGGTGATGGTCAGCCCCAACTCGTCGGCGATGGCCTGCTCCAACTCGGCGGCCAGCACCCCCGGATCGCGCTCCTCGTGAGTGAACACCGCGTTGCCGCTCTGCAGATGGGTGCGCGCGTCGGTGCCGCCGATCCGCGCCAGCAGCTCGCGCAGCGTCTGCATGGGCACCTTGTTCTTGCCCCCGACGTTGATGCCGCGCAGCAGCGCGACATAGCGGGAAGTCGTCCTGGTCGTCACCTCTGCCACGCTACTGGTCGCCGCGGGGCGGGGCCCCTATCCACCGGACGCCCGAATCATGCGTGTTGTCCTTCTTTCGAAGGAACGTACGCCCGCTGGAACGGTTCGGCGGCCCCGGGGATCGTTACGTTCCCGCCCATGAGCACCAGGCACCACCGGCCCGTCGTCTCCGAACTGCGGCTGTCGGCCTTCAAATCGCACCGGGGCGCGTCGTTCGCCTTCGGGCCGCTGTCCCTGCTCACCGGCGGCAGCGGGACGGGCAAGTCCAGCGTGCTCGAAGGGCTCGCGGCACTCGGCCGGCTGGCGTGCGGCGGCTCGCTTCAGGAGGTCTTCGACACCGTCGTGCGCGGCGGCGCGGCCGCGTGCGTGCCGCAGGAGGCACAGCCCGACGCGCAGGGCCGGCGCGGCTTCCGGATCGGCTGCACCGTCACCGGGCCGATCGGCCCGGTCCGCCTCGACGTGGCCGTCCAGGCCGAGCCCACGCTGCGCATCGTCGGCGAACGGCTCACCGGCGCGGGGGAGACGCTGCTGTCCACGGCACTGCGCGACCCTGCCCGGCCGACCGTGCAGGCGGCCTGGCACACCGCCGGCGTCGTCCCCGTCACCCGCGCGCCGCTGCCCGACGACCTGCTCGCCACCGCCCTGCTGCCACTGCGCGTCGCCGGCCGCACCGACGGGCAGCGGCTCGTGCTGGCCGCGGCCGAGCAGGTCGTGGTGGCGCTGCGCGGGGTGTTCCCGGTCGCGCCACGGCCGGAGATGATGCGGGCCGCGGTGCCGCTCGGCGACGGCCGGCTGCGCGCCGCGTGCGACAACCTCTCCGCGGTGCTGGCCAGGACCGAGGGGGAGTGCACCACGCGGCACGCCGCCCTGGTCCACGCGATGCGCGGGGTGTGCACCGGGCCGGTCGAAGGGCTCACCACGCTGCCGGCGGTCCTGCCCGGCGACGGGCACGGCCCCGCCGGGGACGCGGTCATCGCGGCCGTCGACCGCGGCCCGCTGGGCACCCTGCCGATCGACCGCCTCGGCGACGGCGAACTGCGCTTCCTCGCCCAGGCATTGGTGCTCCTCACCGGACCCGGCGTGCTCGACGTCGACACCAGCACCGAGCACCTGCCGGCCGGCCAGGTGCTGACCGTGCTCGCCGACGGCCTCGACCTCGGACTGGACCGCCGGCAGGTCCGCGAACTGCTGCGCCTCGCCGGCCTGGCCGCGGCCCGCGGCCACATCCGCCTGCTCGGCACCGTCCAGGACGCGGGCTGCGTCGAGGGCGTGGGCGGGGTGTCCGTGCGAGCCCTGGGCGGGGAGCCGGGCGGTGCGCCGGGCCGCCAGGATGAGGTAGACCAGTCCGGGTGACGGAACGACCCCCGCAGGGCGGGCAGCAGCAGGGCGCGCAGGCGCGGCCGGACGGATCGGGACAGGCCGAACCCGGGCGCGGACCTGGGCCCGGCGGGCCGGCTGCGCCTGGGCGTGGCGGACCGGAGGCGGGCGGGCCCGGGCGATCCGGGCCGGGGCAGGGCGGGCCGGTGCCGGACGGGTCCGGGCGTTCCGGGCCGGTGCTGGAGGGGCCCGGGCCGGCCGGGTCGGCGCCGGACGGGCGCGGGCAGGACGGGTCAGCGCCGGCTGCGCCTGGGCGTGGCGGACCGGGGCAGGCCGGGTCCGGGCCTGGAAGTGGTGGGCCGGAACGGCCTGGGCCGGGGTATGGCGGATCGGAGCAAGCCGAGCCCGGGCAGGGCGGGTCAGCGCCGGCCGGGCCCGGGCAGGGTGGCCCGGGGCCTGCTGACCCAGTGGGTGGAGGATCGGAGCCTGCCGGCCCGGGGAACGGCCGGCCGGGGCAGGCCGAGCCGGCGCCGGACCTGGCAGCGCTCCAGGAACGCCTCGCCGAGTTCGCCGCGGCCCGGCGCTGGCAGCCGTTCCACACCCCGAAGAACCTCGCGGTCGCGCTGAGCGTCGAGGCGTCCGAACTGCTGGAGATCTTCCAGTGGTTGACGCCCGAGCAGGCCGCCGCGGTGATGGACGACGGCGAGTCGGCCTATCGGGTGCGGGACGAGGTGGCCGACGTGCTGGCGTATCTCCTCCAGTTCTGCGAGGTCCTGGGGATCGACCCGCTGGCCGCACTCGCGGCGAAGATCGACCGCAACGAGCTGCGGTTTCCCCGGCCGGAGGCGGACGGTCACTCGTCGGGGTGACGGAGTTGTCCACAAGCGCGCGGTTGTCCACAGATCCGCTGTCCGCCCGCCTCTGCCGGCGCCTGCTCTGTCACGCTGAGTGACATGAGGCGGGCGAGGCGGCGCAGGGGCCGTCCCGCGGCGAACGGGGAAGCGGGGACCGGGACATGGACGCGGCACGGCTGGTGGCGGAGGCGGAGCGGAAAATGCGGGGCTGCCCGCAGCCGGAGGACGTCCTCGCGGAGGCATGGCAGGCGTACGAACTGACCGAGGCGCTCGGGGCGGTGCTGGCGCACGCGGCGCGAGCGGAAGGTGAGTGGGCGGAGGACGAGGGGGCGCGGGTGCCTGGGCGGGGGTCGTCGGGCACAGGGTGGCCGGCCGGACCCGGCCAGCCGTCGGGAGCGGGTGCGTCAGCGGGTCCCGGGCGGCCGCAGGAGTGCGTGCCACGACGGCGGGGACCGGAGCCGGGCTCGGCTGCCGGCTCCTGGACCGGGCCCGGATCGCCGACCGGAGCGGGATCGCCGGCCGGGGTGTCCACGGGCGCGGGCCCGCGGCGGGCCGCCCGCCTGACCGGGGTGCGCGACGCGCCCGGCACGCTGCGTGCCCTGCGCGCGCTGCTCGGCGAGATCGGCCATGCGCTGGTCGGCCTGACGGGCAGCGCCGAGGACGAGACCGCCTACTGGCAGTGCATCGAGGCGCTGGACGCGGTGGACGAGGCCAAGGACCGGGTCCGGGCGCTGGCGCGGGACGCGCCCGGCTGACGGCGCCGGCGGTGCCGCGCCAGGCGCGCGCAGGGGCCGGGCCCGGGCGCCGTTTCCGCAGCGTCCGGTCGATCGATCCGCGGTGAGCACCGCAGGCCGTTGCCGCGCGGCAACGGCCGGGGAGGCAGGATGGAGGAATGGATCTGCGAATCTTCACCGAGCCCCAGCAGGGGGCGAGCTACGACACGCTGCTGGCCGTCGCCAAGGCGACCGAGGACCTCGGCTTCGACGCCTTCTTCCGCTCCGACCACTACCTGGTGATGGGGGACGGGGACGGCTACCCCGGGCCCACGGACGCGTGGATCACCCTGGCCGGCCTGGCGCGGGAGACCAGCAGGATCAGGCTCGGCACGCTGATGACGGCCGGTACGTTCCGGCTGCCCGGCGTCCTGGCCATCCAGGTGGCGCAGGTCGACCAGATGTCCGGCGGGCGTATCGAGTTCGGCCTGGGCGCCGGCTGGTACGAGGCCGAGCACACCGCCTACGGCATCCCGTTCCCGAAGGAGAAGTTCGGCCGGCTGGAGGAGCAACTGGCCATCGTCACCGGGCTGTGGGGCACGCCGGCCGGCGAGACGTTCACCTACGACGGGCAGTTCTACCAGCTCAAGGACTCGCCCGGGCTGCCCAAGCCCGCGCAGAGCAGGATCCCGGTCCTGGTGGGCGGTATGGGCGCCCGCCGCACTCCGGAGCTGGCCGCCCGGTACGCCGACGAGTTCAACGTCCCGTTCGCGTCGGTGGCCGACACCGGCACGCAGTTCGCCCGGGTGCGCGAGGCCGCGCAGGCGGCCGGCCGGGACGCGAGCGACCTGGTGTACTCCAACGCCCTGGTCGCCGTCGTCGGGCGGGACGACGCGGAGGTGGCACGCCGGGCCGCGGCGATCGGCAGGGAGGTCGACGAACTCAAGGCCAACGGCCTCGCCGGCTCGCCCGCCGAGGTGGTCGACAAGATCGGGCGGTACGCCGAGCAGGGCGCCACCCGCTTCTACCTCCAGATCCTGGACCTGCACGACCTGGACCACCTGGAACTGATCTCCTCGCAGGTCCAGGCGCAGCTGGGGTGACACCGCGATGAGCGCCCCTTCGCCCCTGCAGGCGCTGCTGGCCTCGGGCACGACCCTGGTGCTGGACGGCGGGCTGTCCAACCAGCTCGCCGACCAGGGCTGCGACCTGACCGACCCGCTGTGGTCGGCCCGGCTGCTGGCCGACGCTCCCGGGCAGATCGAGGCCGCCCACACCGCCTACGTCCGGGCGGGGGCGCAGGTGCTCATCACGGCCAGCTACCAGGCGACCTTCGAGGGCTTCGCGCACCGCGGGCTCGGCCGGGCGGAGACCGCGCGGCTGCTGCGCAGCAGCGTGGAGCTGGCCCGCAGGGCGGCGCCCGGCGGTTCAGGGGTGCGG
>WRCZ01000070.1 GCA_009783685.1 Actinomycetes bacterium | reverse complement strand
TAGCGCCCCAGCGCGCCTCGTGCGTTCACGGGAACCCCCTCTGTCACTCACGGTGAAATCCAGTGATCTCACTGTGACAGAGGGGAATCCCCCGATGATGATCTTGAAGGCGACCCTGTGGATAACCGCGACCGCCGCGGTCGGCGCGGCCGGCGCGGCTCAGCCGTTGAAGCCGGAGTCGTCCGACGGCAGGTCGAGATCGGACTTGTTCAGCTCCTCGATGTTCACGTCCTTGAACGTGAGCACCCGGACCTGCTTGACGAAGCGGGCCGGCCGGTACATGTCCCACACCCACGCGTCGGCCATGGACACTTCGAAGAACACCTCACCCTGCACCGAGTGCACCTGCATCTCGTAGTCGTTGGTGAGGTAGAAACGCCGTTCAGTCTCGATCACGTACTTGAACAGGCCGACGACGTCCCGATACTCCCGGTAGAGCTTCAGCTCCATCTCGGTCTCGTATTTTTCGAGGTCCTCGGCGCTCATGGCATGTTCCCCTTCAGCCGTACGTGCCCCCATTGTGCGTCACACGGTCTCACGAAGGAGGTGAAGTTCGACGCGGTCACCGCCGTCGCGTCACCAGCTTCGCCACCGGCTCGTACGCCGCACCGCCCAGGATCAGGGCGGCACCGGCGATGACCATGAAGACCATCCAGCGCAGCGGGCCCTGCGGCGACTGGCCGCCACCGGCCAGCGAGTCGAAGGCCGAGGTCGTGGGAAGCATGCCCATACGGCCCGGAGGCCACGCCAGGGCGTCCACCCGGCCCTTCACGTCGCTCGCGGGCACGGAGCCGCCCTGGGCGTCGTCCAGGTGCACGCGCGAGTCCTCGGAGATCGACCGGTTGTCGCCGAGCATGAACAGCTCGCCCTTCGGCACCGTCGTGTGGAACGGGTCGAGCGAGGCCGGGCCGCCGCCGCGCACGTAGCCCTCGTCGACCGGCTTGCCGTCCACCGTCATCCGGCCCTGCTTGTCGCAGCAGACCACGACGTCGCCGCCGACCGCGACCACCCGCTTGACCAGGGGCGCGTTGCCCCACAGCTTGTCCTGGAAGACCACCACGTCGCCGCGGTGCACGTCGGAGCCGGAGACCTTCTGCGCGAGCACCTTGTCGCCGGGGTGCACGGTCGGCTGCATGGAACCGGTCGGCACGGTGTACGGGCGGTAGGTCAGGGCCGCCCAGCCGAATCCGCCGAGGAACAGCACGCAGCCGAGGGCGATGGCCAGCCCGGACACCATGCGTCCGGACCGGCCCGCGCGGTCCCTGCGTATCGCGGCGGAGCCGCTGGTCGTCGTGGCGCTCATGGAGCCGAACCCTACCGGGCGGTACGAGCCGCGGTCAGCCCTTCTCAGGCGGGTTGTCGCGCAACAGCCGCCTCCTGCGCACCAGCACCAGCGGGAGCGCGCCCGCCAGCCCCACCGCGGCCGGCACCGCGGTCCCGGCCGCGTTGATCCCCGGCTGCGAGAACGTGGACGGGATGGACAGCCAGTCCCAGCGGTTGATCGGCCAGGCGACCACGACGGCGCGGCCGACGACGTCGCTGTTCGGCACGAAGCCGTGGCCGGCCTCCTTGGTGTGGAAGCGCGAGTCCAGCGAGTCCTGGCGGTGGTCGCCCATCACCCAGATGTGGCCCTTGGGCACGGTGACCTTGAACGGCATCCCCGGGGTGCACGGCGTGTTGCCCGGGAACACGTAGGGCTCGTTGAGCGCCTTGCCGTTGACGGTGACCGGGCCGCTGCCGGTGCACGCCACGGTGTCACCGCCGACGCCGATCACCCGCTTGATCAGGTCCTTCTCGTCCGCGGACGGCATCAGGCCGATGAAGCTGAGGCCGGTCTGGATCCCGCGGACCAGCGGGTTGCTGCTGGCCGGCGGGTTCTCCGGCAGCCAGCCGCCCGGGTCGTGGAAGACGACGACCTCGCCGCGGCTGGGGGTGGAGCCGAACCACGGGGTGAGCTTGTCGACCAGCACCCGGTCCCCGCGCTGCAGGGTGTTCTGCATCGAGTCCGAGGGGATGGAGAACGCCTGGACCAGGAACGTCTTGATCAGCAGCGCCAGCACCAGGGCGATGCCGATGAGCAGCGGCAGTTCCTTCCAGAACGACCGCTGCTTGCTGCCGGAACTCGGTGCGGGGCGGTCGCCGTCGCCGTCCTTGTCGGCGCCGGGCGGGACCGCGGGGCCGCCGGTGCCGGCGCGGTGGGCGCCGGCCATGGCGAGGCCGGGCGCCGGCTCCGGGGGAAGGCCGCCGGCGTTCGGCAGTCCGTTGCCGTTCTGCAGGCCGCCGCCCGGCGCCAGCCCGTTGCCCTGGGCGACGCCGCCCGTGGGCGGCACCCCGGTGCCGTGCTGCACGCCGCCGCGCAGCGGCAGGCCGTTCCCCTGCGCCAGGCCGTTGCCGGCCGGCGGCTCGTAACCGGGAGCCGCGCCGTGCGCGGCTTCTCCTCCAGGACCGGGGACGATGCCGTCGGAATCCGCGTTGTCGACCGGGGGCACCTTGGCTTCCTCCTTCTCGGGCTCGCCGGATCCAGACCGCGCTCCGACCACCAGGTCCCCCACATCCACTCCTCACACCAGACCTCCGCCTGCCCCGTTTCCGGCGCAGGCCCACCACTCCCATAACGATCGGGAGTTCCGCAGGAGTCGGCAGCTGGTTCATCCTTTGACCGTTGTTGGTCGAGGCCACCCTAGTGGGCGTACCTGTGCCCATTGTCCTGCCCGTTGTGCCGTTGCTGCCCGGATCCGCAGGGGGTCCGGGGCCCGCGGCGGTCGTCCCGGCGGCCGTCGGGCCCGGCACCGAGGCGTACGTGCCCGGTTCCTGCAGGCGGCGCCAGTGGTCCAGCGGCCAGGCGATCACGAAGGCCCGGCCGACGACCAGGCTCTCCGGAATCGTGCCGCCGCCCGGCTCCTGCTCGTGGTAGCGCGAGTCCGCGGAGTCCGAGCGGTGGTCCCCCATCACCCACAGGCGTCCCTCGGGGATGGTGATGGAGAACTTGATCATCGACGGCGGATTCCCGTCGTAGACGTAGGGCTCCGTCAGCGGCGTGCCGTTGACGGTGAGGTGGCCGCCCTTGTCGCAGCAGGCGACGGTGTCGCCGCCGACGCCGATGACCCGCTTGATCAGGTCCTGCTCGCCGGAGGCCGGCAGCAGACCGATGAAGGTGAAGAACTGCTTCACCTGCTTGACGACCACCGGGTCGGACTTGGGCGGGGGCTCGCCGCTGAGCCAGCCGCCGGGGTCCTTGAAGACCACGACGTCGCCCCGGTGCGGATGCGCGCCGAACCACGGGGTGAACTTGTCGACGAGCACCCGGTCGCCGATCTGGATGGTCTGCTCCATCGACCCCGAGGGGATGACGAACGCCTGGAGCAGGAAGGTCTTGAGCACCAGCGCGATGACCAGGGCCACCAGCACCAGCAGCGGCACCTCCCTGGCCAGCGAGCGGCGGCGCTTGCGCTGCACCTTGCGGGCCAGCTTGCGGCGCTCGACCCGGCTGCTGCCGGTGCGCAGCGGCGGCGCCTGCGGGGCGTCGGAGTGCTCGGCGCTCCCGTCGGAGTGCTCGGCGCCCCCGGAGGGCTCGGCGCTCTCGGCGGCCGCGGCAGGGGGCACCTTGTGGTTTCCGTGGCGCGGTTTGCCGCGGTTACCCATGCCGGCCGGCCGGGGACTGGGGCGCGGGCACGGCGGCGAAGTCGGAGGGGCGGCGCAGCCGGGTCCAGTGGCCGACCGGCCAGGCGATCCAGTCGGCGCGGCCGATCACCTTGCCGACCGGAACGGTGCCGCCGCCGGGATCGCCGAGGTGGTCACGGGAGTCGCGGGAGTCGTCGCGGTGGTCACCCATCACCCACAGCCTTCCCTCCGGGACCTCGATGTCGAACGGTACCCGGGAGGGCCGGTCGCCGGGGTGGACATACGGCTCGTCGATCGGGTGACCGTTGATCATGAGCCGGCCCTGGGCGTCGCAGCAGGTGACCCGGTCGCCGCCGACGCCGATGACGCGCTTCACGTAGTCCGTCCCGCCGCTGGTCGAGAAGGAGTCCTTGCCGTCGAAGACGATGACGTCACCGCGGCGCGGGGTGCCGCCGAAGCGGTAGGCGAGCTTGTTGACCAGCACCCGGTCGCCGACCCGCAGGGTGCTCTCCATCGATCCGCTCGGCACCTCGAACGGTTCCACCACGAAGTTGCTGACCAGGAGCAGGGCCGCCGTGCAGCCGAGGGCGAGCAGGACGGTGCGCCGCCACTCCGACCACCAGCGCGCGACGTTCGCCCGACGGACGACGGAACGCGACCGCTCCTCCGATTCCGCCTCGTCGGCGGGGAGGGAGCGGTCGCGTCCCGGTGCCACTGCTTCGCTGTCCATTGCGGCGGAAGCTTATCCGGCTCGCCCCAAGGACAGGTCAAGCGCTCAGTTCTCGCGCTTCTCCTTGATCTTCGCCGCCTTGCCGCGCAGCTCGCGCAGGTAGTACAGCTTGGCGCGACGCACGTCACCGCGGGTCACGACCTCGATCTTCTCGACGATCGGGGTGTGCACCGGGAAGGTGCGCTCGACGCCGACGGAGAAGCTGACCTTGCGGACCGTGAAGGTCTCGCTGACGCCCGCGCCCTGGCGGCGGATGACGACGCCCTTGAACTGCTGCACACGGGAGCGGTTGCCCTCGATGACGCGCACGTGGACGTTGACGGTGTCGCCCGGGCGGAAGGCCGGGATGTCGGAGCGCACGGACGCGCTGTTGACGCCCTCGATCAGGTTGGTCACGGTGTTCTGCTTCCTCGCCGATGCCACAGGTCATCGGCGGAACGTCGGTCGTTCGTCGGTTGGGGTGCCGTCCGGGTGCGGCGGGCGTCGTTCCCCCTGTGGCAGGGGCGCGCGCCGCACAGGCAGCAGCCGCTCATTCTTCCACGGCGTCGGGGTTCCGCCCAAATCGGCCGTCGGGGCCGGGCATCCAGCCGAGGATGCTGAGCATCTCCCGGTCCTTCCTGTCGAACGCGGCGGGGTCGGCGCGCTCCAGCAGGTCGGGCCGGTGGGCGGCGGTGCGGCGGAGCGCCTCGTCGCGGCGCCAGCGGGCGATCTTGCCGTGGTGGCCGCTGAGCAGCACGTCGGGGATGCCGCGGCCGCGCCACTGCGGGGGCTTGGTGAACACCGGGCCCTCCAGCAGGTCGGCCATGGCACCGGGCGCGAAGGAGTCGTCGGCGTGCGACTGCGCGTTGCCCAGCACGCCCGGCAGCAGCCGGGCGACGGCCTCGGTGACGACCAGGACCGCGGCCTCGCCGCCGGCGAGCACGTAGTCGCCGATGGACACCTCGTAGACCGGCAGCCGGGCGGCGTACTCGGCGGTGACCCGGCTGTCGATGCCCTCGTAGCGGGCGGGCGCGAAGATCAGCCAGGGGCGCCCGGCGAGTTCGCCGGCCAACTCCTGGGTGAAGGGCCGGCCGCTGGGCGTGGGCACCACCAGGGCGGGCCGGGACGCGCCGGCCTCGTAGCCGTCGGCCAGGGTCTCGTCCAGCGCCTCGCCCCACGGCCCGGTCATCATGACCATGCCGGGGCCGCCGCCGTACGGGGTGTCGTCGACGGTGTTGTGCCGGTCGTGGGCCCAGCCGCGCAGGTCGTGGACGCGCACGTCGAGCCGCCCCGCGGCCCGGGCCTTGCCGACCAGCGAGACGTTCAGCGGTTCGAGGTACTCGGGGAAGATCGTGACGACGTCGATCCGCATGTCAGGCGTCCCCGGCCTCGCCGCCGGCCTCGCGGCTGCCCGCCACCTCGGCCTCGCCGTCGTCCAGCAGCCCCGGCGGCGGGTCGATCACCGCGCGCTGCTCGTCCAGGTCGATCTCCGGGACGATCTCGGAGACGAACGGGATGAGCACCTCGCCGCCCTCGGGCCGGGTCACGACCAGCAGGTCCTGGTACGGCAGGTGCGTGATCTCGGCGATCCGGCCGACCGTGCGCCCGTCGCGGGTCACCACGTCCAGGTCGATCAGCTGGTGGTCGTAGAACTCCTCGGGGTCGTCCGGCCGTTCCTCCGGGTCGACCTCCGCGATGAGCAGGGTGTTGCGCAGCGCCTCGGCGCCGTTGCGGTCGCTGACGCCCTCGAAGCGCAGCATCAGCCGGCCGCTGTGCACCCGCCCGGTGGCGATGGTGAGCGGGCCGGTGGACACCGGGTCGGTGGCGAGCACCGCACCGGGCGCGAGCCGCAGTTCCGGCTCGTCGGTGCGCACCTCGACGCTGACCTCGCCCTTGATGCCGTGGGCGCGGCCGATCCGGCCGACTACGAGCTGCACGGGAGACTCCTGCTCCTTGGGATGCTGCGGGGATCCCGCCGGCTGATCCCGGCGAAAAGCACGGGCCGGGGGCGGACTTGCCACCCCCGGCCCGTGCCGGTGTTCACATGTGCCGAGCGCCGGCCGGATCCGTCAGCGGACCTGGTCCACGTCGACGAGGTCGACGCGCACGCCTCGACCGCCCAGGGCACCCACGACGGTGCGCAGCGCACGGGCGGTGCGGCCGTTGCGGCCGATCACCTTGCCGAGGTCGTCGGGGTGCACCCGGACCTCCAGCACGCTGCCCCGGCGCAGGTTGCGCATGCCGACCTGCACATCGTCGGGGTTGTCGACGATGCCCTTCACGAGGTGCTCAAGGGCCTCCTCGAGCATGCTCAGGCCTCGGTGGACTCGGCCGGGGCGGCAGCCTCGGCGTCGTCGGCCTTCTTCTCGGCCTTGTCCGCCTTCTTCGCCTTCGGGGTGATCGCCTCACCCTTCGGCTCGTCGGCGGTGTCCTTGGCGGCGGCCTCGAACAGGACGCGCTTGTCGGCCTTCGGCTCGGCGACGAGCAGCGGGGCCGGGGCGGGCTCACCCTTGTACTTCTGCCAGTCGCCGGTCAGCTTCAGGATGGCGAGCACGGGCTCGGTCGGCTGCGCGCCGACGGAGAGCCAGTACTGCGCACGCTCCGAGTCGACCTCGATGCGCGACGGGTTCTGCACCGGGTGGTACAGGCCGATCTCCTCGATCGCCCGGCCGTCACGGCGGGTGCGGGAGTCGGCGACGACGATGCGGTAGTGAGGCGAACGGATCTTGCCCAGACGCTTCAGCTTGATCTTGACTGCCACGGGAGTGGGTTCTCCTGGTGTTGACGTGTTTGGGCGCGGCGACTTGCCACGTGGGGTGGTGGGAATCGGGCGCCCGGTGGACGCGTCAGCCGAAGGAGAGAGGGTTCCTGCACGGCTGTCGAGTTCTCAGCTGAACATTCTGCCACACCCGGCCGGGTGTCATGCACCCCGGCCGGGGATCGGCACGGCTCCACTCCCGGTCCACAGGACCGTCACGCGGCCCCCACGATCTCCGGGATGCGGAAGGGCTGCCCGCACGCGCCGCACATGATCGGCGCCTGGGCCAGCACGGAGGGAACGACCCGGACGTTGCGCCCGCAGTCGCAGACCGCCTTGACGCGCACGCCTCCACCGGAGGAACCGTGGCGGGCGGCCGGCCCGCGGAAGGCGCGGGTGGTGTCGGCGGTGGTGGCCACGGTGTGCGCCTTCAGGGCGCGCTGCAGCCGTTCGATGGTCACCCGATATCGCTTACGGGTGTCGGGGCGCATGACCACCAGGGAGAACCCGCTGCTGGGGTGCGGCTCCTCGGCGTGGTCGAGGCCCATCTCGTCGGCGATCGCGAGGAAGCGGCGGTTGTGGTAGCGGCCGGCGCGCGAGGTGTCACGGATGCCGCGGGCGGCGGCGATGCCGTGCACGGCCTCGTGCAGCAGCCTTTCGAAGGAGAGCTCCGTGCCGCAGGCGGACGACGACTCTCCGATCAGGGACTCGGGGGCGGCCAGATCCGGCAGTTCGGGGTGGTGCCGTTGAATGTCGGCCCAGGCGACTGCCAGCTCGGCGGCAAGGACAGGTGGTGTCGTGCTCACGCCGTATCAACGAGCCGGACCGCCCTGGTGTTCCGATTCCGGGCCAGTCCAATTAATTTGCACTGATCGGTCAGTTCCGGATGATGGTGCATGACCGAGGGCGGGTGCGGAGGACCCCGGAGAAGCCGGAGAAGACCGGCGGATCCGGAGAAGCCTGCAGCACCCGCCCCAAGGCAGGATGTCCCGTGTTTTTTCCGGACGTCACCGCGCCCGGCCGGACGATGTGCGGATCGTCAGTACGCCCGGGCGACGATCGCCACGGTGCCCGGCTCGTCGTCCGCGGTGGGCACGGAGCCGTCCGCCGCGACCAGGCAGCGCACCGACACGCCCTGCTCGGCGAGCTTGGCCTCGCCCTCGGGGCCGAGGTCGGCCCACGGGATGCGGGCCCAGCCGGTGGCCGCGGCCTCGGCCGCCTCGTCGATCGTGGCGACGTCCACGGTCCTGGCGATCCTGCGCTCCCGGGACTCCTGAAGCAGCCGCGCCTGGTCCTCCTCCAGCACCTTCGGCAGCAGGGTGTCCAGGCTGTCCAGCGCCACCGGCTCCTTGCCGCCGGGGATACGGCGGGCCAGCATCGCGGTGCCGGCCTCCAGGTCGCGCGGGCCCACCTCGACGCGCAGCGGCACGCCCTTGAGCTCCCAGTCCACCGCGCGGCGGCCGAACGGGGTGTCGGTGCGGTCGTCCACGACGACCCGCAGCCCGGCCGCGCCGAGCTTGGCGCCGATCTCGCGGACCTTCGCCACGACCGCCTCGTCGTCCTTGATCGCCAGCACCACGACCTGGACGTGCGCCAGGCGCGGCGGGACGCGCAGGCCGTTGTCGTCGCCGTGCATCATCACCAGGGCGCCGATCATGCGGGTGGTGCTGCCCCAGGAGGTCTGCCAGACGAGCTCCTGGTTGCCGTCCTTGGACAGGTACTGGGTCTGGAACGCCTTGGCGAAGTTCTGGCCCAGCTCGTGGCTGGTGCCCAGCTGCAGCGCCTTGCCGTCACCCATCATCCCTTCCAGGGTGAGGGTGTTGATCGCGCCGGCGAAGCGCTCCTTGACCGTCTTGCGGCCCAGGACCACGTCCATCGCCAGGACGTTCTCCATGAAGTCGGCGTAGACGTCGCGCTGGATGCGGGAGGCGAACTCGTGGGCGTCGGCCTGGGTGGCGTGGGCGGTGTGCCCCTCCTGCCACAGGAACTCGGTGGTGCGCAGGAACAGCCGCGGGCGCAGCTCCCAACGCACCACGTTCGCCCACTGGTTGATCAGCAGGGGCAGGTCGCGGTAGCTCTGCACCCACTTGGAGAAGTACTCGTTGATGATCGTCTCGGAGGTGGGGCGGACGACGATCGGCTCGTCGAGGTCCTTGCCACCCGCGTGCGTGACGACCGCCAGCTCGGGGGCGAAGCCCTCGACGTGCTCGGCCTCCCTGGTCAGGTAGGACTGCGGGATGAAGAGCGGGAAGTAGGCGTTCTGCACGCCGGCCGCCTTGATCCGCGCGTCCATGTCCTGCTGCATCCGCTCCCACAGGCCGTAGCCGTACGGCCGGATGACCATGGTGCCGCGCACCGGGCCGTTGTCGGCCAGTTCGGCCTTGTTGATCAGGTCCTGGTACCAGCGCGGGAAGTCGTCCGCCTGGGGGGTGAGAACGGGAGCCTTTGCCATGGAGGCGATGGTACGGCCCGGCGCCGCCGGAGCGTGAATCGGCCGGTGGTACCTGTCGGTAGCCGGAAGTTAACAAGAACGCCCCATCCAGACCCTGGACGCGGCGCCGAATCGGCAGTTGTCTGGCTTTCGGGGACACCGGCAGCACTTCGCCGGAAAGTCCCCGAAAAGGATCACGGGGGGCACGGCGCACGGCGAGACGCTCGATCGCGGCTGATTGGGGCTTCGATGGCACCTACGCTCTATCGCGGATCCAGGCCCGGTGCGGAGGGCAGGGCGCGGGACTGGGCGGAAATCCAGGAACGGATGCTCGTTCCCCTCTACGAGACCGTGTACGACCGCCTCGAGGTCGGCACGGGAACCCGGCTGCTGGGCCTCGGTTGCGGCTCGGGGCTGGCGCTGCTGCTGGCGGCGGCGCGCGGCGCGGCCGTCACGGGGTGCGAGTCCGACGAGCACCGGCTGGCGCTGGCCCGCCGCCGGTTCCGGCCGGAACCGGCGTGGGGACGCCGGGCGAGGCCGGCGCCCGGGACGAGCCTGCTGGCCCGCTTTCCGGGAGGGAGTACGGCAACGGCCGCTGGTGGCGGCGGCGGAGGTGACGGCGGGACCCGCGCCGGCGACGACGGAATCGACGGCCACGAGGGATTCGACGGCTACGAGGGATTCGACGGCTACGACGTGGTCACCGCGTTCGACCCGGCGGAGCCGGCCGCCGAACTGCGGCCCGCGCTGGCCGCGGTGGTCGCCGGTGCGCGGCGCGGCAGCGCGGTGGTGCTGGCGGGCTGGGGTCCGCCGGAGCGCTGTTCGGCCTCGCGGGTGCTGCGGGTCGCGGAGCGCCTCGCCGAGCCGCGCGGCCCGGCGTCGTTCGGCTACGGGATGCGGCTCAGCGGCCGTGACGACCTGGAGGACCTGGCCCGTGAGGCGGGCCTGAGGCCGGACGGTTCGGGGCGGGTGGCGTGCCCGTTCGGCTACCCGGATCTGGACAGCGCGGTCCGCGGGCTGTTGTCGACCGGGCTGTTCGACGCGGCGGTGGCGGCCACCGACCAGCAGCAGGTGGACAAGGAGATCGCCGAGGCCCTGCACCCCTATCGCCGGGCGGACGGCTCGGTCCGGATGGAGAACGTCTTCCGCTACGTGGTGGCCCGGGTCTGAGGACCGCCGAAACCCGGTGGCCGCAGGGCAGGGGGTGCGCGAGGCTGGCTCCATGCCCGAGTCCTCTTCGCCGTCCCGTTCCGCTTCCGGCTCCCCCATCGATGCGCCGTCCGGGCCGGGCTCCGCGTCCGGTCCCGCGGCCACGGTCCTGTCCCCCGGCGCCGTCACGTCCGTGCGGCTGGTCAAGGCCGGCCGCGAGAAGGTCCGTTACGACGCGACGGTGCTGCGCGACGACGGGGTGCGGATCACCGTCCGCGCCCCGTGGTCGCTGCCCACGACACGGGACTTCGGGTTCGTGCGGTTCGAGCCCGGCGACGTGTTCACCGAGCACTACTGGCGCGACCGCTGGTTCGCGGTGAAGGAGGTGCGGGACGCGCACGGCGGCCTGAAGGGCTGGTACTGCGACATCACGCGCCCGGTCCTGGCGACCGAGGACGGTGCGCTCGTCTCGGAGGACCTGGATCTGGACCTGTGGCTGTCGGCGGACGGCAGCGCCGTACTGCGGCTGGACGAGGACGAGTTCGCCGCGAGCGGCCTCGCCGAGCGCGATCCGCAGGCGGCCGGCCGGGCCGCCCGGGCCCTGGACGAGCTGGAGGCGCTGGCGCACCGCGGCGGCTTCCCGGCGCTGCTGGCCGCCCCGCAGTGACCCGCCCGGCGCTGTCGGCCGCCCGGGACCGACCCGGGCGGCCACCGTGCCGTCGCCGCCTTACAGGCCCGGCCACTCCTCGGCGGTGAGCGCGAACCGCTCGTGGTCGCGCCAAGCGTCGTTGATGTAGAGCATCCGCGGCGAGAAGCCCTCGTGGCGGAAGCCCAGGCGCTTGGCCATGGCTATGGAACGGCTGTTGTCCGGCTGGACGTTGATCTCCAGCCGGTGCAGCCCGAGCCCGTCCGGCCAGCTGCTGAAGCAGCGGTCCACCACCTGCCGCATGCCCTCGGACATCCGGCCGGTGCCGTTGTACGGCAGGTAACTGTCGTACCCCAGCGCGGCGTTGCGGAAGCGGGCGCGCACGATGTTGGCCACGTTGCACTTGCCGACCAGGCCGCCGTCCTCCTCGTTGAAGATGAGGAAGGTCTGCAGGTCGGGGCCCTGGCGGCGCAGCAGCTCGTGGAACCCGTCGGGGTCGACGGGGTTCCACGGGCTGAGGTGGTCCACGGAGCGCAGGATCGCGGCGCGGTGGGCGGCGTCGTCCTCGGGCCTGGGTGCCCGGATCGAGACCCGCATCAGCCCATGAACTTCTTGAACTCGTCAGGCAGTTCGAAGTCCTCGCCGGGCATGCCGAACGCGTTGCCGTCCTCCCCCGCGCCCTGCGCCTGCTGCTCGCGGCGGGCGGCCGCGGCCGCGGCGTCGGCCTTGCGCTTCATCGGGTTGCCGGACTGGCGCTTGCCCTTGGCCTGCTTCTGCTGCTTCTTCTGCCGGCCGGGGCCGCCGCCCATGCCGGGCATGCCCGGCATCCCGGGCATGCCGCCGCCCTGGGCCATCCGCGACATCATCTTGCGGGCGTCGAAGAACCGCTCGACCAGGCTCTTGACGGCGCTGACCTCGACGCCCGAGCCCTTGGCGATGCGGGCCCGGCGCGAGCCGTTGATGATGTGCGGGTCGGCGCGCTCACCGGGCGTCATCGACTTGATGATGGCCGCGGTGCGGTCGACGTCCCGCTCGTCCAGGTTGTTGATCTGGTCCTTGATCTGGCCCATGCCCGGCAGCATGCCGAGCAGCTTGGACAGCGAGCCCATCTTCCTGACCTGCTCCATCTGCTGGAGGAAGTCGTCGAGGGTGAACTCCTTGGGGCCCTTGGCCAGCTTGGCGGCCATCTTCTCGGCCTCGGCCTGGCTGAAGGTCTGCTCGGCCTTCTCGATGAGCGAGAGCATGTCGCCCATGCCGAGGATCCGGGACGCCATCCGGTCCGGGTGGAACGCGTCGAAGTCGTCGAGCTTCTCGCCGTTCGACGCGAACATGATCTGCTTGCCGGTGACGTGCGCGATGGACAGCGCGGCACCGCCGCGGGCGTCGCCGTCGAGCTTGGAGAGCACCACGCCGTCGAAGCCGACGCCGTCGCGGAAGGCCTCCGCGGTGTTCACCGCGTCCTGGCCGATCATCGCGTCGACGACGAACAGGATCTCGTCGGGGTGGACCGCGTCGCGGATGTCCGCGGCCTGCTGCATCATCTCCTGGTCGATGCCCAGGCGGCCGGCGGTGTCGACGACGACGATGTCGTACTGCTGGGACTTGGCGTACTCCAGCGAGTCCTGCGCGACCTTGACCGGGTCGCCCACGCCGTTGCCCGGCTCGGGGGCGAAGACCGCGACGCCGGCCCGCTCGGCCACGACGCTCAGCTGGTTGACGGCGTTGGGGCGCTGCAGGTCGCAGGCGACGAGCAGCGGGGTGTGGCCCTGCTTCTGCAGCCACTGGCCGAGCTTGCCCGCGAGGGTGGTCTTACCGGCGCCCTGGAGGCCGGCGAGCATGATCACCGTGGGCGGCTGCTTGGCGAACCGCAGCCGGCGGGTGTCGCCGCCGAGGATGGTGACCAGTTCCTCGTTGACGATCTTGATGACCTGCTGCGCCGGGTTCAGCGCCTGCGACACCTCGGCGCCGAGCGCGCGTTCCTTGACCTGCTTGATGAACGCGCGGACCGCGGGCAGCGCGACGTCGGCTTCCAGCAGCGCGATACGGATGTCGCGCGCGGTGGCGTCGATGTCCGCCTCGGAGAGACGGCCCTTGCCCCGGAGGTTCTTGAAGGTGGCTGCAAGGCGGTCGGAGAGGGTGTCGAACACGTCGGTCGCGGATCCTCGCGTCGGGAGTGGGAAGTATCGGCTCCCAGGGTACTGGGCCGGTCCCGGTGCGGTCTGCACCCAGGGTTCACCTCAGTGCCGCCTCCACCTGCCGTGCCACCTCCGCCGCCCGCGCCGCCGGCAGCGCGCCGCCGTCCTTGCCGACGACGTAGAAGGCGTCCACCGCATCCGCGCCCAGTGTGGAGATGCGGGCGGAGCGCACGGTGACGCCGGTCGCGGCCAGCGCCAGGCCGATGCGGTGCAGCAGGCCGGGGGCGTCGTGCGCCCTGACCTCCAGCACCGTCGCGCTCTGCGAGGTGTGGCCGGGGGCGACCGTCACCCGGGGCGGCGGGGCGGTGATGCCGCGGCGCCGCGGGTAGGCCGCCTCCCGCTCGGCCAGCCGCGCCTCGATGTCCAGGGTGCCGTCGAAGGCCCTGGCCAGGTCGGCGCGCAGCCGGGCGGTCTCGGGCAGGGCCCCGTACTCCGCGGAGACCTGCCAGCCCAGCAGCGCCACCTGGCCCTCCCCGATCGGGTCGAAGGAGGTCAGGTCGGCGGCGCGGACGGTCAGCCGGTGCAGGGCCAGCACGCCGGCCGCCTGGGCGACCAGCCCTGGCCGGTCGGGCACCGCGAGCAGCAGTTCCACGCCGAGCGCCGGGGCCGGCTCGTCGCCCTCGGC
Source organism: Actinomycetes bacterium (assembly GCA_009783685.1). GTDB lineage: Bacteria > Actinomycetota > Actinomycetes > Streptomycetales > Streptomycetaceae > Actinacidiphila. The sequence continues at coordinate 882 of WRCZ01000070.1, read as the reverse complement.
GTCGGGCTCGGTGCGGGCGTGCAGCGCCAGGACCGGGCCGCGGGTGCGGGCGGCCTCGACGGCCAGCCGCTCCTCCTCGGCGGTGGGGTCGCGGTCGGTGCTTCCGGGCAGCTCGCCGGTGTCCAGGGCGCCGGCGACCCGGTCGACGAGGTCGGCGATCAGCGAGGCCCGCCAGGTGCTCCAGGCGGCCGGTCCGGTGGCCAGCGCGTCGGCCTCGGTGAGGGCGGCGAGCAGTTCCAGCGTGGCGGTGTCGCGGACGGCGGCGGCGACGGTGCGGATGGTCTCCGGGTCGTCCAGGTCCCGCCGGGTGGCGGTGTCGATGAGCAGCAGGTGGTGGCGGACCAGGACCGCCAGGGTGTCGGTGTCGGCGCGGCCGAAGCCGATCCGGGCGGCGACGTCGCGGACGATGACCTCGCCGGCCTGGCTGTGGTCGCCCGGCCAGCCCTTGCCGATGTCGTGCAGCAGCGCGGCGGTCAGCAGCAGGTCGGGCCGGCCGACGCGGCGGGTGAGCGAGGCGGCCCGCACCGCGGTCTCGACCAGGTGCCGGTCGACGGTGAAGCGGTGCACGGCGTTGCGCTGCGGGCGGCAGCGGACCCGTTCCCAGTCCGGCAGCAGCCGGGTGACCAGCCCCTCGGCCTCCAACGCCTCCCACACGGGCACGGTGGCCTCGCCGGAGCCGAGCAGCGCCAGCAGGCGCTCGCGGGCCTCGGCGGGCCACGGCACGGGCAGCGGTGCGGCGGCCGCGGCGAGCCGCCGTACCGCGTGCAGCGACAGCGGCAGCCCGGCCTGAGCGGCCGCGGCGGCGGCGCGCAGCGGCAGCACCGGGTCGCGTTCGGGCCGGGCGGTCAGCGCGAGCACCGCCTCGCCCTCCTGCTCGACGAC
>WRCZ01000069.1 GCA_009783685.1 Actinomycetes bacterium | reverse complement strand
CGGCGCGCTCACCGCCCGGCTCCACGGGCCGCGCCACCGGCGCCGGGGACCTCCACGGCCGGTCCGGCAACGGCGGCCTCAACACCCTTACGTCCGGCACCCGTTGCTTCGTTCCTAGCCCTGGCGAGGTCCGCTGCCGCGGCCCGCTCGGCGCGCCACCAGGCGACCAGGTCCCGCAGCCCTGCCCGGAGATCGATGCTCGCGGTGAACCCGAGCCGGCGCGCCGCCGCGGAGGTGTCCGCGAGGCGCCGCGTCACGCCGTTGACCGCGCGGGCCGGGCCGTGCTCCGGCGCCAGCCCCGCCGCGCCCATCGCCGCCAGCAGCCCGGTCGCCAGCTCCTTCAGGCTCGTCTCGGTGCCGCTGGCGATGTTGAACACCTCGTCGGTCAGGCCCGATTCGGCGGCCAGCAGGTTCGCGCGGGCGATGTCCCGCACGTCCACGAAGTCCATGGTCTGCGTGCCGTCGCCCAGGATCAGCGGCGGCTGCCCGGCCTCGATCCGCTCCATCCAGCGGATCAGCACCTCGGTGTACAGGCCGTGGATGTCCATCCGGGGCCCGTAGACGTTGAAGTAGCGCAGGGCCACGTAGTCCAGCCCGTACATCGCGTGGAAGCTGCGCAGCATCCCCTCGTTGAACGCCTTCGCCGCGCCGTAGAACGTGTCGTTGTTGTACGGGTGGTGGCGCTCGCCGGTGGGGAACTCCTCGGCCAGGCCGTACACCGAGGCCGACGACGAGGCGACGACCTTCGACACGCCCGCCGCGGCGGCCGCCTCCAGCACGTTGAACGTGCCGTCCACCAGTACCTCGTTGGCCAGCCTGGGCTCCTCCGCGCACTGCGTGATGCGGATCGCCGCCAGATGGAACACCAGGTCGGCGCCCTCGGTCACCTTGGCGACGGTGGCCGCGTCCCGGACGTCGCCGTCGACGACCTCCACCACGCCGGTGCGCAGCGCCTGCGCCAGGTTCGCGGTGCGGCCGCGGACGAAGTTGTCCAGTACCACGACCTGGCGGGCGCCGCCCTCGGCCAGCAGGTCGACCACATGCGAGCCGATCGTGCCGGCACCGCCGGTCACCAGGACCTTCTTGCCTCGTACCGTGCTCAACTTCCCCCCACGGAGAACGTCGTGCGGATGACCGGCCGCCGGAACCGGTCGGGAGAGTGCCGGCGTCGCTGCCGCGGTCCCGCTCCCGGGCGGACCGCCACCATCGCCGTCGCTGGTGGCGGCCCGCGCCGCGGGGGCCGCGGCCGTCAGTGCCCGGCGCGCAGGCCGACCACCGCGCCGCGGAACTCCAGGCTCCGCGACGCCGCTTCGAGGATGTCCAGCACCCGCAGGCCGGCCCGCCCGTCGGTCAGCGGCGCCCGGCCCTCGGTGATCGAGGCGGCGAACTCGTCGACCATGGCGCGCAGCGCCTCCCGCTCCTTCAGCGCCGGCGCGACCATGTCGCCCGAGCGGTAGGACACGAGCATCTCCCGGCGCTCGCTGGGCCCCATCTCCTGCGGGGTCGCGAGGTCCACGCCGCGGTCGAAGACGGCCAGGCGCTGCGCGGGGTTCATGTCGTCCCAGACGAGGGTGCGCTTGGCGCCGCCGACCATGGTGGTGCGCACCTTGGTGGGTGACAGCCAGTTGACGTGCACGTGGGCGATGGCACCGGTGTTGAGCTGGAGCGTCAGATACGCCACGCACGCCCGGCCGGCGCCTATCGGGTCCGCGCCGTGCGCCGCGACCGCGACCGGCTCGACGCTCTCCGGCAGGATGAAGTCCAGGATCGACAGGTCGTGCGGGGCCAGGTCCCACATCACGTCGATGTCCTTCTGCACCAGCCCCAGGTTGATCCGCACCGAGTCCACGAAGTGGATCTCGCCCATCTCCCCGGACCTGACCATCTCCCGGATGCTGCTCACCACCGGGGTGTAGCAGTAGGTGTGATCGCACATCAGGACCAGGCCGCGGTCCTCCGCCTCGGCCACCAGGCGCGCACCCTCGGCGTAGGTGGCCGCCAGCGGCTTCTCCACCAGCACGTGCTTGCCGGCCCTGACGGCGGCCAGCGCCACCTCCAGATGGGTGCCGGCCGGCGTGGCCACGGCGACCGCGTCCACCTCGGGATCGGCCAGCACCGCCGCGTAGTCGGCGGTCGCCTCGACCGTGGAGTAGGCGCCGAGCACCCGCCGGGCCCGTTCCACGTCGAGATCGCACAGCCAGCGCAGCCGGAAGTGCGGGCTGGCCTGGAAGTTGCGGACGAGGTTGGGTCCCCAGTACCCCGCCCCGACGACGGCGACCCCCAAGGGGTCGCCGGATCTGCCGCCTTGGATGCTCTCCGTCATGGTGTGCGTCTCCCCTTCGTACACATCGGCCGGTGTTCCCGCACCTGGCAGGAGACGGTCGCCGTGTGCCGCCCAGGACAGACCTGTGCATCGGTCATGGCTTCCCCCCACCCCGGTGTTCGCGCACACTCCGCCCGGCGCGCCGGCGTCCCCACGCCGGCTTCGCCGGAGAAGCGTGTCGAGCAGTGCCGGTCTCGCACCCGCTTCCCCTGCGGAACGCAACCGGCGTGCCGGAGGCTGCGCCTCCGCTCCCCGGTTCCGCGACGCCCAATCTAGAGCACACGCACACGGCGGGGGGAGAAATGGACGAAACAGGAGGCAACACGACCGATTCCGGCTGCATACTCACCCCGTGACGAGCATCGTGATCCCGGCCCACAACGAGGAACGCGTCATCGGCCGCCTGCTCGACGCGCTGTCGGCCCCTTCCGCGACGCCCGGTCCCGCCACCGCCGGCGGCCCCAAGTCGCCCTGGTCGGGAGGGACTTCGCCGGGCCGGGGAGCGCTGGACATCGTCGTGGTGTGCAACGGCTGCACCGACGGCACCGCCCGTGCCGCCGCCGCGCACCCCGGCGTGCGGGTCGTCGAGATCCCGACGCCGTCGAAGCACCAGGCGCTGCGCACCGGGGACGCGCACGCCGCCGGCTTCCCCCGGGTGTACGTCGACGCGGACGTGGTCATCGCCGCCGCCGACGTGCGGATGCTGGCCGACGCGGTGAGCGGTGCGGACGGGGTGCTGGCCGCGGCGCCCGGACGGGATCTGCCGCTGGCCGGCTGCGCCTGGCCGGTGCGCGCCTACTACCGGATCTGGCAGCGGCTGCCTTCGGTGCGCGAGGGGCTGTTCGGCCGCGGGGTGATCGCGCTGTCCGAACAGGGGCACGCCCGGATCGCCGGGCTGCCGCCGCTGATGGCCGACGACCTGGCGGTGTCGCTCGCCTTCGCGCCGCGGGAGCGGCGGGTGGTGGAGCGCGCCCGCGTCACCGTGCTGCCGCCCCGCACCTGGGCGGATCTGATACGCCGCCGGATACGGGCCGGCACCTCGACCGCCCAACTCGAGGACCACCAGGCCGGATCCGCCGATGCGGACCCCGGCGGCGAACCGCAGGCGCGGCCGTCCGCCCGGACCAGCACCGCCGACCTGCGCGGCGTCCTGCGCAGGGAGCCCTGGCTACTGCCGCACCTGGCGGTGTTCCTCGGCGTCGCGCTCGTCGCCCGCAGGAAGTCGTCGCGGGCCGTACGGCAGGGGGACTTCGGCACCTGGCTGCGCGACGAGAGCAGCCGCGGGGGCTGAGGCCGAGGCGGGGACACCGGGCAGCGGCCCGCAAGCGTCCGCAGGCGTCGGCAGGCGTCCGAGAGGACGGCAGAGGAAGCGGAGCGACGGCGGGGGAGCGGCCGAGGGGACGGCCGGGGAGAGCGGCCGGGGGAACGGCACGGGGCACGGCCAGGGGCACCACCAGGGGGAAGACCGAGGGGGGAAGCGCATGTATCTCGCGGACCGCGCCGCACCGGCGCGCGGGGAGGCCGCGGACGGCGGAGTGCGGGGACGGGCACCGGCCATCCCGGCCGTCGTGCTGGCCCTGGGGGCCGTCAGCCTCATCACGGACGTGTCGTCGGAGATGGTCACCGCCGTCCTTCCCCTGTACCTGGTCGCCGGGCTCGGCCTGAGCCCGCTCGGCTTCGGCACCCTCGACGGCGTCTACAACGGGGTCAGCGCGCTGGTCCAGCTGGCCGGCGGCCACCTCGCCGACCGGGTGCGCAACCACAAGCTCGTCGCGGGCATCGGCTACGGCCTGTCCGCGCTGTGCAAGCCGCTGCTGCTGGTCGTGCACAGCCTCGGTCCGCTCGGCGCCGTGCTGGCCCTGGAGCGCACCGGCAAGGGGCTGCGCACCTCGCCCCGCGACGCGCTCATCTCGCTGTCCACCCCGCCCGCACACCGCGGGCGCGCCTTCGGCGTCCACCGCGCCATGGACACCACCGGCGCGGTGCTCGGCCCGGTCACCGCGTTCCTGATCCTGCGCGCCGCCGCCGACGGCTACGACGCGGTGTTCGGCGTCAGCGCCTGCGTGGCCGTGCTCGGCGTGCTGGTCCTGGTGCTGTTCGTGCCGGGCAGGACGCCGGGCAGGACGCCGGACGGGACGCCCGGCAGGGCGCCGGACGGGATGCCGGGCACGGCGGCCCGGGACGCCCCCGACGGGACGACCGGCCGCAACGACGGGACGACCGGCCGCCAGGACGCGGGCGCGGACGGCGGCGCGACGCGACCGGGCGGTGCGCCGCGCGTGGACCTGCGCACCGCGTTCTCCCTGCTCCGGCTGCCGCGGCTGCGCGCCCTGACCGCATGCGCGATGCTGCTCGGCCTGACGACCGTCAGCGACGCCTTCGTCTATCTGCTGCTCCAGCGCAGGGCGGGGATCGGCGAGGAGTACTTCCCGCTGCTGCCGCTGGGAACCGCCGTGATCTTCCTGCTGCTCGCCGTGCCGTGCGGCGTCCTCGCCGACCGGGTGGGCCGCCGCACGGTGTTCCTCGCCGGGCACGCGGGACTGCTCGCCGCCTACGCGCTGTTGCTCTGGGCGCCGGGCACGGGCCTGCTGCCGTTCGCCGTGCTCGGACTGCACGGCGTCTTCTACGCGGCGACCGACGGCGTGCTGCCCGCGGCCGTCGCCGACGTGGTGCCCGAGCAGCTGCGCGGCAGCGGCCTCGCGCTGGTCGGCACCGGCCAGGCGCTCGCCCGGTTCTGCTGCTCGCTGGCCTTCGGCGCGGCCTGGACGGTGTGGGGCGACGGCCGCGCGCTGCTCGGCTCCGCGGTCGGCCTGCTGCTGTGCGCGGGCGTCGCCGGCGCCGTGCTGCGCCCGGCCCGGGCCACCCCATGAGGTGCCACGCCGTGCCGGGCACCGATCCGGCACCCGGCTCCCTGCCGCGGACCAGGCACACCCGCGGCCGCGCCGCCCTGCTCCCCGCCTCCGTCTCCCCGAGGACCGCCCCATGACGCCCAAGCGCCGCCTGCTCGTCCTTGCCGTGGCCGTCCTCCTGCTCGCCGGGCTCGGCACCGGCTTCGTGCTGCACGCGGCGTCCCGCGCCGACAGCAGGAACACCGCGCGCGCCGGCGGCCCCGCCGTCAGCGCCGGCCGGGTCGCGCTGACCGGCCCTAACCGGGTGGCGTTCGTCAACGACGCGCCGGGCCCGCACCGTTCGCAGGTCGCCACCGTCACGGCCGGCGATCCTGGCGGCTCCCGCACCGCCTCGGGGCTGGGCTGCGTCCGCTTCTACGCGGCCGCCGGCACCGGCGTGTGCCTCCAGTCGGGACTCGGCCTGGTCTCCCAGACGAACCGGGCGGTGATCGTGGACTCCGCCCTGCGCACCGAGCGCACCTTCGCGCTGGCGGGCACGCCCAGCCGGGCCCGCGTCTCGCCCAGCGGACGTTTCGCGGCGTGGACGGTGTTCGTCGGCGGGGAGTCGTACGGCGCGGCGTTCTTCTCCACCCGCACCTCGATCGTGGACACCAGGACCTGGCAACTCCTGCCCAACCTGGAGGACTTCACCACCGTCCTCAACGGCAGCAAGTACCACGCCGTGGACGACAACTTCTGGGGCGTCACCTTCGCCGCGGACGACGACACCTTCTACGCCACCCTCGGTACGGCGGGCCACACGTACCTGATGCGCGGATCGGTCGCCCGCCGTACGCTCACCTCCGTCGGCGTGCAGAACGTCGAATGCCCCTCGCTGTCCCCGGACGGCACCCGCGTCGCCTTCAAGAAGCGTGTCCTGAACGGCGCTTCGCTGTGGCACGAGTACGTGCTGGACCTGCGCACCCTGCGCGCCACCCCGCTCGCCGAGCACCACAGCGTCGACGACCAGGCGACGTGGCTCGACAACGACACGGTCGCCTACGCCCTGCCCCACGAGGGCGACGTGAAGAGCACCGACCTGTGGTCCGTCCCGGCCGACGGCACGGGCACGCCCCACCTGCTCATCCCCGACGCCTCCTCGCCCGCCCCCCTCTGACCCGCCCCGCCGCCGGCGGCCATGCCCACGCGCCACACGCCCGCCGACCCGGCGCCCGGCCATGACATGGCTGCCGGCACGCGACGCCGTTTGCGGACGGCTGTGCGGCGGGGCCGGCTGTCAGTGCCCTGCGGCAGGCTGGTCCCCATGACCCGCATGACCCCGGAACCCGCCGTGACCCCGGAACCCGCCGTCATCCCCGAAGCCGCCGGGACGGCAGAGCCCGTGGCCGCCGGACCCGCCGGAAACGCCGTGCCGTCCGGTCCGCCCTGGACCCTGGCTGCCATCGACCAGGCCCTGCATGCGAGTTGGGCCGCCGACACCTGCTCGCCCGACGACGTGGAGCGGGCGCCCTGGCAGCCCGACAACCCCGCCTGGGGGCACTGCGACATCACCGAGCTCGTCGTCAACGACCTGTTCGGCGGCGACCTGATCGTCGGCGAGGTCCACGACGGCGCGGAGCGTGCCGGCCACCACTGGTGGAACCTGCTGCCGTCGGGGCTCGAACTCGACCTGACCCGCGAGCAGTTCCGCCGCGGCCAGTCGGTCGGCGCGGCCCGCACCGTGCGCCGCCCGCCGGGGCCGCTGCCGCGCCGCGGCGCGGAGTACGCGCTGCTGCGCAAGCGGCTCACCGAGCACCTCGGCCCGCTGCCGGAGCCCGCGGACGGCACCCCGCCGCACCCGTGACCGCCCGGGGCACGCGGCCGGCCTCCGGGGCCGGCACGACCCGCTGCCCGGCATCGCCCGGCGCGCCGCGGGTTCCCCTGCGGGCCGCCGCGGCGGCCCGGGAGCACCGGCGGCCCCGGGCGAAACGCCGCGACGGGCATGGCGCGATTCGGCCGAACGGGCCAGGGATGCCAGGATGGGGGTCATGGACAACGTGTACTTCGACATCACCATCGACGGCGCGCCGGCCGGTCGGATCGTCTTCCGGCTGTTCGACGACGTCGTTCCCAAGACCGCTCAGAACTTCCGCGAGCTGGCGACCGGCCAGCACGGCTTCGGCTACGCCGGCTCGGGCTTCCACCGGGTCATCCCCCAGTTCATGCTGCAGGGCGGCGACTTCACCCGCGGCGACGGCACGGGCGGCAAGAGCATCTACGGCGAGAAGTTCGCCGACGAGAACTTCCAGCTCAAGCACGACCGCCCGTTCCTGCTGTCCATGGCGAACGCCGGCGCGAACACCAACGGCTCGCAGTTCTTCGTCACCACGGTCGTGACGCCGTGGCTCGACGGCAAGCACGTCGTCTTCGGCGAGGTCGTCGAGGGCCAGGAGCTGGTCAGCCAGATCGAGAGCAAGGGGTCGCAGAGCGGCCGCACCAGCTCCAAGGTCGTCATCGCCGACTCCGGCACCGTCCCGGCCGTCTGACCTGCGTGCCCGCCGTCCCTGCCGCGCCGCGCGGCAGGGGACGGCCGGCGCGGGCCCGGCCCGGGCCCGGCACCCGGCAAGGCCGACGCCGCCCGCCGCGTCCCGCCCGCTCCGTGCGGACGCTGGCCGCCGGCGGTGAATCCCCGTGGACAGCGCGCAGGCCGGGCCGCACGATGGCGCCATGCCCGCGCACCTTCCGGCGTTCCTCGCCGTCCTGCCCGCCTTCCTCGGCGCCTGCGTGCTGATCGCCGCGTCACCCGGCCCCAGCACCATGCTGATCATCCGTCAGTCGCTGCGCAGCCGCCGCGCCGGATTCCTCACCGTCCTCGGCAACGAGACCGGTGTGTTCCTGTGGGGGATCGTCGCCGCGTGCGGGCTCACCGCGCTGCTCGCCGCCTCGCAGGCCGCCTACGACGCCATGCGGATCGTCGGCGCGGTCGTGCTGATCGGCTTCGGCGTCCAGACGCTGCGCGCCGCCCGCGCCGGACGGCACTCCGAGGACGCCCCGGACGGCCTGGACGTCCCTGCCCGCGCCACCGCCGCGCTCGCCGCCCCCGACGACGCCGCGTCCCGCCGGGCCGCCGGCCTGAGGGCGTACCGCAGCGGGCTGCTGCTCAACCTGGCCAACCCCAAGGCCGCCGTCTTCGCCCTCTCGTTCCTCCCTCAGTTCGTGCCCGCGGGGGATCCCGAGCTGCCGACGATGGTCGCGCTCGCCGCGGTCTGGGCGGTGTTCGAGGTCGGCTACTACGGCCTCTACGTCTGGTTCGTCGGCCGGATGCGGGCCGTCGTCTCGCGGGCCGGAGTGCGCCGCCGGCTGGAGCAGATCTCCGGGGGAGTGCTGGTGCTGCTGGGCCTGCGGCTGGCCGTCGAGGGCTGATCCACCGCGGCGTGCCCGTGCCCCTTCAGGCGTATTGTCCTGATCATCCCGATACGCTCCCTCTGTGACGAGCGACGATCTCCCCGAGGGTGCGCAGGGGCGTCGCCGCCGCCGGGGGAGCCGGCCGTGGCGCCCCCGCGCCGTGTGGGCGCCGATGCTCCTCGCCGCGCTCCTCGCCGTGCTGGCGCTCGCCACGCCCAAGGACTTCGCGGTCAGCCGCCTGCTGCCGGCGGCCCCGGCGCTCGCGTCGTCGATGTGGTCGGTGGGGGCGACGATCGCGCTGGGGGCCTTCGCCCTGATGGTCGTCGTGATCGTGGAGATCGTCTACGACCCGAGCTCCACCGAGTTCACCCTCGCGGCCATCGGCGCGGTCACCGCGGCCTCCGCCTACGCCAGCCACGTCAGGCAGCAGCGCGAGCGCACGCTGAGCCAGGTGCGCTCGGTCGCGATGGCCGCCCAGTCGGTGGTGCTGCGCCCGATCCCGCGGCGGGTGGGCGGCCTGGAGGTCGAGACGCTCTACCTGGCGGCCGCCGAGGAGGCCCGGGTCGGCGGTGACTTCTTCGAGGCGCTCGACACCCCGCACGGGGTGCGGCTGCTCATCGGCGACGTCCGCGGCAAGGGGCTGCCCGCGGTCGGCGCCGCCGGCGCGATCACCAACGCCTTCCGGGAGGCGGCGTTCGAGGAACCCGACCTGGTCGCCGTCGCCCGGCGGCTGGACACCGTCATGACCCGCTACAGCCAGGCGTACGCCGACCCCACCGAGGGAGCGGAGCGGTTCGCCACCGCCGTGTTCGCCCAGATCCCACCCGGCGGCGGCCGCGCCGAGCTGCTGAACTGCGGCCACCCGCCGCCCCTGCTGCTGCACCGCGGCCAGGTGCGCGTCCTGGACCCGTCCGCGGCCTCGCCGCCGATCACCATGGCGGCACTGATCGGCGACTCCTACACCGTCGACACGGTGCCGGTCGCGCCGGGCGACCGGCTGCTCCTCTACACCGACGGGGTCACCGAGACCCGCGACCGGGCGGGCGACTTCTTCCCGCTGGACGCATGGGCCGCCGGCCAGGACGCGCTGCCGCTGCGCGCCCTGCTGGACGCCCTCCACCAGCAGCTGGTCCGCTTCAGCGGCGGTGCTCTGGACGACGACATCGCCGCGCTCGTGGTGCGCCTCGGCGGCTCGCCGCCGTCCGGCGATTGAGACGCCCCTGATGCGTCTGGTCTGCCTTTGGTTGTACGTGACGGATGTGACGTGGGACACGTTTCCGTTTGCCTGCCGTAAACCCGGGCAGCGGCGGCTGGAAGAGTGAGCGACCCGCCCGCGGGGGATTCGGGTCGCTCTTCGTGCGATCCGTGAGGTGTATGTGTCAAGGCTGCAGGTCGAGCATCTGTACAAGGTGTTCGGGCCACGACCGGAGGAAGCGGTGCAACGGCTCAAGGCCGGCGCCGACAGGGACGAGCTGCGCGAGGGAGGCGACACCGCCGCCGTCATCGACGCGTCGTTCGAGGTGGCGGAGGGCGAGGTCTTCGTCGTCATGGGCCTGTCGGGTTCCGGCAAGTCCACGCTGCTGCGCACCCTGAACGGGCTGCTTCCACCGACCGCGGGCAGCGTGACCTACGAGGGCCGCGACCTGACCGCGCTGGACGCCGGTGAGTTGCGGCACGTCCGCGCCCACGGCATCAGCATGGTCTTCCAGCACTTCGCGCTGTTCCCGCACCGCACGGTGCTGGACAACGCCGCCTACGGCCTGGAGGTGCAGGGCGTGCCGCGCCCGGAGCGCCACAAGCAGGCGGAGGAGGCGCTGCACCTGACCGGCCTGGAGGGCTGGGAGCAGTCCTGGCCCGACGAGCTGTCCGGTGGCATGCAGCAGCGCGTGGGACTGGCCCGCGCGCTGGCCACCGACGCCGACGTGCTGCTGATGGACGAGGCGTTCAGCGCCCTCGACCCGCTGATCCGCCGTGAGATGCAGGAGCAGCTGCTGGAGTTGCAGCGCACCCTGCGCAAGACCATCGTCTTCATCACCCACGACCCGCACGAGGCCGTACGCCTCGGCGACCGGATCGCGGTGATGCGCGACGGCCGCATCGTGCAGAACGGCACGGTGGAGGACCTGCTGCTGCGCCCCGCCGACGACTACGTGGCCTCGTTCATGGCCGACGTCGACCGCGCCGCGGTACTCGAAGGAAACGACCCCGCCGCGGAGGAGAAGTCCCATGCCTAGGATCCCCCTCGGCGACTGGGCCGACAGCACCGTCAGCTTCCTGCGGGACCACTTCAGCGGCCTGTTCGACGTCATCTCCAGCATCGTCTCCGGGATGTACGACGGGGTCGACAAGGTGCTGACCGGCCCGCAGCCGCTGCTGCTCGCCGGCATCCTGGCCGTCCTCGCGCTGTGGCTGCGCGGCCCCGCGGCCGCCGTGCTGGCCTTCGCCGGGTTCGCCCTCATCGACTCCGTGCAGCAGTGGCACCAGGCCATGGACACCCTGTCGCTGGTCCTGGTCGCCACCGTCGTCACGCTGGTGGTGGCGCTCCCGCTGGGCATATGGGCGGCCCGCAACCGGACCGTGAGCGCCGTGCTGCGCCCGGTCCTGGACCTGATGCAGACGATGCCGGCGTTCGTCTACCTGATCCCCGGCATCTTCTTCTTCGGCGTCGGGGTCGTGCCCGGCGTCATCGCCTGCATCGTCTTCGCGGTGGCACCCGGCGTGCGCATGACGGAGCTGGGCATCCGCCAGGTCGACGCCGAACTCGTCGAGGCGGCCGAGGCGTTCGGCACCCCGCCGGCCCGGACCCTGCTGCGGGTCCAGCTGCCGCTGGCCCTGCCCACCATCATGGCGGGCGTCAACCAGGTCATCATGCTGGGCCTGTCCATGGTGGTCGTGGCCGGCATGGTCGGCAGCGGCGGCCTCGGCCAGTCCGTGTTCACCGCGATCAGCCAGGTCGACATCGGCCTCGGCTTCGAGGGCGGCGTGTCCGTGGTGATCCTCGCCATGTACCTGGACCGCATGACCGGCGCGCTGGGCGGCCGGGTCACCGCCGTCGGGCGGCGGGCCGCCGCCGCGCTGCCGCGGCGCACCGGCGGCCGCGTCCTGGCCTACCGGCCGCAGGCGTCCGTCGCGATGGTCGGCGTCGTGGTGCTGGCGCTGGTCGCCGGCGGGATGAGCGTGTTCGCCGGCGGCGGCACGGCGGAGGCGAAGGTGTCCGGCAAGGACAACGTCGGCAAGGGCCGCACCGTCGACATCGGCTACATCCCCTGGGACGAGGGCGTCGCCTCCACCTTCCTGTGGCAGGAGATCCTCAAGGAGCGCGGCTTCGCGCCGAAGGTCACCCAGTACGACGTGGGCGCCCTGTACACCGGCATGTCCGCCGGGAAGATCGACTTCGAGACCGACTCGTGGCTGCCGACCACCCACGCCTCCTACTGGGCGAAGTACCGCAGCAGCCTGGAGGACCTGGGCTCCTGGTACGGCCCGACGTCGCTGGAGCTGACCGTCCCGTCGTACGTCAAGGACGTCAACTCGCTGGCCGATCTGAAGGGCAAGGGCGGGGAGTTCAAGGGCCGCATCATCGGCATCGAGCCCGGCGCGGGCGAGATGAAGCTGCTCAACGACACGGTGCTGCCCAAGTACGGCCTGCAGAACGAGTACAAGGTCGTCGCCGGCTCCACCGCGTCGATGCTCGCGCAGCTGGACCGCTCGATCAAGGCCAAGGAGCCGGTCATCGTGACGCTGTGGTCGCCGCACTGGGCCTACAACACCCACGACCTGAAGAAGCTCGCCGACCCCGAGCAGGCGTGGGGCAGCGGTGACGGCATCCACCTGCTCGCCCACAAGGGGTTCTCCGCCAAGGAGCCGCAGGTCGCCAAGTGGCTGAAGGCGTTCCACCTCACCGAGCAGCAGCTCACCTCGCTGGAGGCGTCCGTGCAGCAGGCGGGCCAGGGACACGAGCAGCAGGGCGTCAACGCCTGGCTCAAGAAGAACCCGGGCATCGTCGACAAGCTGGCGCCCGTCGGTTCCTGACCGGCCCGGCCGCGGTACCGGCCCCGCCCCGCACCCGGTGTGCGCGGTGGGGCCGACGCCTGTCCGGGCCCGGCCGGGGCCGGACCCTCACCCTGGAGCCGAGGGTGAGACCCGCGCCTCGGCCGACGGTCGAGTGACGCCCGGTGTGGAGTGGCGGGGTCACCCGAACGGCTGCACAGTGTGAGGGAAGGGCCGGTCCTCCGGGACGCGTCCGGCCGCATCGGCCGGACGGCGCCCTGGCGCCGGCACGCGTGCCGCCGTGAGGCCCGGGGCCCGGCGGCCGACCGCCCGCACACCCTCCAGCGAAGGGGATCTTCCCCATGGCAGCCACGGACACGTCCACGCCCACGTCCACGTCCACGAACCGGCACAAGGGCATCGCCGGGAAAGTCGTCATCGCCGACACCGTCGTCGCGACCATCGCCGGCATCGCCACCCGCGAGGTGGAGGGTGTCCACGCCATGGGCGGCGGCGCCAGCCGGGCGGTGGGAGCCGTCCGCGACCGGGTCGCGCGTTCCGCGGACCACACCCGCGGGGTGCGGGTCGAGGTGGGCGAGAAGCAGGCTGCGGTCGACCTCGACATCGTGGTCCTCTACGGCACCGAGATCGCGGACGCCGCAGCCCAGATCCGCACCCACGTCGCCGGCGCGGTCGAGCGGATGACCGGCCTCGAGGTCGTCGAGGTGAACGTCAACGTCCGCGACGTCCACGTGCCCGGCGAGGAGAGCGACGAGGAGGAGGAAGTCCGGGTGCGCTGAGCCCGGCCCCCCGCATCCCCGCCACCCGCACCCCCGCCGCCGGCTCAGCCGCGGTGGCCGAGCGGATCGATGTGCTCGGCGGTCGCGTCGTCGGCCGTGGTGGACTCGCTCAGCTCGCGCCAGCGCTCGTCCTGGGCCAGCAGGTCGCGGCCGGCCGCGGTCGCGTACGTGTAGGCGTCGGGACCGACCAGCAGGCGCAGCGGCGGCTCGTCGAGCGCGACCACGTCCAGCACCAGCCGGGCCACCTTGGCCGGGTCGCTGGCCGCGGTCGTGCCCGAGCCGTGCATCGCGGCCATCGCGCCGACCGTCGAGGCATAGGCCGGCCGCACCGGGTCGATCCGCATGGACGCCCCGGCCCAGTCCGTCGACATGCCGCCGGGCTCCAGCACCGTGACCTTGATGCCGAGCGGAGCGACCTCCTTGGCGAGCACGGAGGAGAAGCCGCTGACGGCCCACTTCGCCGACTGGTAGGCCGAAAGGCCCGGCGTGGCCATCCGGCCGCCCACTGACGACACCTGGACGATGTGGCCCGAGCCCTGCTCGCGCAGCACCGGAAGCGCGGCCTGCGTCAGCCGGACGACACCGAACAGGTTGGTGTCCACCTGGGCGCGGAAGTCGTCGAACGCGACGTCCTCCACCGCGCCGACGTTGGCGTATCCGGCATTGTTGACCAGCACGTCCAGCCGGCCGAAGCGGTCGACGGCGGTCCGCACCGCGTCCCTCACCTGCTCCGGGTCCGTCACGTCCAGCGGCACGACCGCGATCCGGCCCTCGTACTCGGCGGCGAGGTCGTCCAGGGCGGACGTCGACCGCACCCCGGCGACGACCCGGTGGCCGGCTTCGGCCGCGGCGCGCACGATCTCACGCCCCAGGCCGCGGGAGGCTCCGCTGACAAGGAATACGTACGACATGGGGGCTCCTGTCCCTCAATCCACTAACCGGTTGGTTAGCTTCTTCCTCCATGGGACACCCACGAGGCCGGTCTGTCAACTATCCGGTTAGTTGGTAGAGTGTCCGTCATGAACAGGGACGCGGAGGCGACACGCCGCCGGCTGCTGCGGGCGGCGACGGACGAGTTCGCCGCATACGGCATCGCAGGCGCCCGCGTGGACCGCATCGCGGCCGCGGCCGCGAGCAACAAGGCGCAGATCTACCACTACTTCGGCAGCAAGGACGGGCTCTTCGACGCCGTCTTCGACGCCATGTGCCGCGAGACCCTCGACGCCGTCCCGATCGACGCCGCGGACCTGCCCGGCTACGCCGGCCGGTTGTTCGACTCCTACCAGGAGCGCCCCTGGGTGCAGCGCCTGGCCGCCTGGTACCGGCTGGAGCGCGCGGGCACCGGCACGCTGCTGCCGATCGTCCTGGAGAGCAACGCCCACAAGATCGAGGCGGTCGCCGGGGCGCAGCGCGACGGCCTGCTGCCGGACCGCTTCAGCGCGCCCGAACTCCTCGGCCTGGTCCTCCACCTCTCCGGGTTCTGGAGTTCCCACACCCCCGAGCTCGACGCGCGCCTCGCCGACGACACCGCGGCCCGCCGCCGCCAGGTCGTCGTCGACGCCGTCGCCGCTCTCGTCGCCGCCTCATGAGCGCGGCGTCACCGGCCGGGGGCGGCGGTGGCGCGGGCGGGATGCGTCCTCCCGCCCCGTCTCCGTCCCCGACCCCGGAAGCGGCCCCGATCCCGGACGTGATCCCGATCCCGGACGTGATCCCGACTCCGGCCGAGATCCGCGCCCTGCACGAGCGGCACGCGCCGTCCGCCGAGATGCTCGACCTCGTCCACACGCACTGCGCCATCGTCTG
>WRCZ01000068.1 GCA_009783685.1 Actinomycetes bacterium | reverse complement strand
GGCCCGACGGTCCCGGGCCGTCGACGACCCGGGCGCGCCCGTTGTCCCGGCCGGGCCGGCCGTCCGCGGCGAACTCCCGTACCACCAGCGGTCCGGCGTCCACGACGTGACCGCCGCGGACGGGAACCACGTCATCGCCTTCGCGCGCAGCACCGTCGCGCGCCCCTGAGCCGGGGCGCGCGATCAAGGCCACCGTGAGTACCGCAGTCCCCGGCCGCGGTGCTCACACGATTCAGCAGCTGCGAAGTTAGGGCGCGCCGCACGCTCCGTCAACCCTCCCGCGTACGGCGAATACGCCTTGGAAAATGTCGTCAGAACGCTTGACGCCCTTTCTGGCCTCACCTAGCGTCCATGGCGCTGAAACGTTGAAGCAGTCGATCGGGCCGCCTTCCTGCTGGGCGTGGGCCCTTGGTGGGAAGGGGGTGTGCCGCGTGACGGACACCGTGCCGGGCGACGGCCCTTCGGGGGCGGGACGGACGGCGGGCAGGCGCGCCAGCGTCACGCTCAAGGACGTCGCGACGGCGGTCGGGATCTCGCAGAGCGCGGTGTCCATGGCGCTGTCGGACCATCCGCGGATCAGCGAGTCCACCAAGCAGGCCGTGCGGGCCGCCGCCGCCCGCCTCGGCTACGTCCCGAACTCGGCCGGGCGCGCCCTGCGCGCGGGGCGTTCGACGTCCATCGCGGTCGTCGTCCCGCACACCGGCCAGCACGTCTTCGGCCATCCCTACTTCATGCACCTGCTGGTGGGCGTCACGGCCGAGGCCAACGCGCGGGACGCGGCCCTGATGCTGTCCACCAACCCGGACGAGACCCACGGCGTGGCCGCGTACGAACGGGTGCTGCGCTCGCAGGCCGCGTCCGGCGCGATCGTCGCCTCGGCCTCGATCACCGACCCGAACGTGAACCGCATGGTGGACGCCGCCCTGCCGGTGGTGCTCATCGGCCGGTTCGTCCACCTGCCGCACGCGGTGAGCGTGGGCATCGACGAGATCGCCGGAGCCGCGGCGATCACCCGGCACCTGGTGGAGGAGCACGGGTTGACGCGGATCGCGCACATCAGCGGGCCGCTCGACCACCAGACCGCGGTGGACCGCTACGAGGGCTTCCGCGACGCGCTGGCCGCGTCGGGGAAGCCGTGCACCCACACCCTCGCGGTGGGCGACTTCAGCGAGGAGTCGGGGCGCGCCGCGGCCCGGCAGGTGCTGGACAGCATGACCGACGTGCAGGCGATCTTCGCCGCCAACGACGAGATGGCGTACGGCGCGATGCTGGAGCTCCGGTCGCGCGGCCTGCGCATCCCCGAGGACGTCGCGCTGGCCGGCTACGACGACTTCGGCATCTCCCGGCTGACCACTCCCGGCATCACCACCGTCCACGTGCCGGCCGAGGCGCTGGGCCGCAAGGCCGCGGCCGTCCTGTTCGACCTCGTCGACGGCACGGCGCCCGAGCCCGTCCACACCGTTCTGCCGTTCGACCTCGTGATCCGCGAGTCCTGCGGCACCCACGCCGGCTGACGCGGCCGGCCGCCGCACGGGCGGCCCGCCCCCTGCCGGAACGACCGCCGGACCGGCGGTCCGTAGAAGGAGACAGTCCCATCGACCCTCCCGCCCCTGGACACGGGGCACCGGACGAAATGGAACGATCGGCATGCACGTCAGGCACAGTCGACTTCACGGTTTCGGCAGAGCGGCCGCGGCGCTGGCCGCGGCGACCACGGTCTCGCTGCTCCTCGTCGGCTGCGGCGACAACGGCGCGGGCGGCGGCACGTCCGCCGGCGGGGTGGTGAACCTGACGATGCTCACCGGGTTCACCGGACCCGACGCACCGTCCTACCAGGCGCTGGTCAAGCAGTTCAACGCCACCCACCCCAAGATCCACGTCACCATGACGGCCCAGCCCTGGGCCACCATCGCCCAGAAGCTGCCCGCCTCCTGGGCCACGGGACAGGGTCCGGACCTGGCCACCCCGAGTTCCGACCCGGGCTCGATCTTCACCTACATCAAGACCAACTCGGTGCTGCCGCTGGACTCCTCGGTCGGCACGGGCACCGGGCAGATCGACTCCGGTGCCTTCCCGGCGCCGGTGAAGTCGGCGTTCACCGTGGACGGCAAGCTGTACGCGGTGCCGGCCAACATGGCGACGCTGGTGCTCTACTACAACAAGGACATGTTCTCCGCCGCGGGCATCGGCGCGCCGCCCGCCACCGAGGCCGAGTTCATCGCCGACGCCAGGAAGCTGACCACCGGTTCGGGCGGCAGGCCCAGCCAGTACGGGCTCTCGCTGGCCGACAACAACACCATCCAGATGTGGCCGATCCTGCAGTGGATGAACGGCGGCGACATCGTCGGCCAGGACGGCTGCGCGCTCGTCGACAGCCCGGCCAGCACCGGCGCGCTGGCCCGGTGGAGCGCCCTGGTCGCCAAGGACCACATCAGCCCGGTCGGGCAGTCCGGCGCCGACGCCGACACGCTGTTCTCCTCCAAGAAGGCCGCGATGGAGATCAACGGTCCCTGGGCCGCGGCCGGTTTCCGGTCCGCCGGCGTCAACCTCGGTATCGCGCAAGTGCCGGTGGGCTCGGCCGGCCCGGTCACCCTGGCGTCGACCGTGCCGCTGATGATCGCCCGCACCACCAAGCACGCCGCGCAGGCCGAGGAGTTCCTCGCCTGGTACACGGGCAAGGCCGCCCAGACGCAGTTCTCCAAGCTGTCGGGCTTCCCGCCGGCCAGGACCGACCTGGGCAGTGCCGTCGCGAGCGACCCCACCGTCGCCGAGTTCGCCAAGGCCCTGCCGCACGCGAAGCTCTACCTCGCCGGCCAGGCCGACGCCACCCGGATCGACTCCGACGTCTACGTCCCGCTCATCCAGAAGATAGAGCGCGGCGCCGACGTCGCGTCCACCGCGAGCGCGGCGGCGAAGTCGATCGACTCGCTCACCGGATGCCACAAGAGCTGAGCGCCACGATGTCGAGCACCCCCCTCTCCCCCGCCCGGCCGCGCACCCGCCGGCCCCGCCTCAACAGCGCCTATCTCTTCATCCTCCCGAGCGTGCTGCTGATCGGCGTGTTCATCGCGGAGCCGATCGTCCAGTCGGGCTGGATGAGCCTGCACGACTGGACGGTCGGCGAGTCCCACCACACCTTCGTCGGCTTCGACAACTACACCGCGCTGTACCACGACCACCGGTTCTGGAACGCCCTGCGGGTGACGGTGGTCTACACCGCCGCCGTCACCGCCGGGCAGGTGCTGCTGGGCCTGGCGATCGCCTCGCGGCTGCGCAGGACCACCTGGTACACCGCGCTGCTGCGCACCGCGTACTTCTTCCCGTTCATCGCGTCGCTGGTGGTGAGCGGGATCGTCTGGAAGTTCCTGCTGGACCCGCAGGTCGGGCTGGTGGACGCCTGGTTGTCCAGGGCGGGCGTCACCCCGCCGGACTGGCTGCAGTCGACGTCCCTGGCGCTGCCGACGGTCATCGCCGTCGGCATCTGGAAGAACGTCGGCTTCACGATGATCGTGCTGCTGGCGAGCATGCAGCAGATCCCGCCCGACCTGTACGAGGCGGCCGCGCTCGACGGCGCGGGTGCCTGGCAGCGCTTCCGCCATGTGACGCTGCCCGCGCTGCGGCCGGCCCTGCTGTTCAGCACCCTCATCGCCACCGTCACGGGCCTGCAACTGTTCGACCTGGTCTTCTCGATGACGAGCGGCGGGCCGATCTTCCACACCGAATCGGTGGTCATGTACCTGTACCAGAAGGGCTTCGTGGAGTTCGAGATGGGCTACGCGAGCGCGATCGCCTGGGTGCTGTTCGTGGTCATCCTCGCGATCTCCGCGCTCCAACTGCGACTGTCGAGGTACCGCGATGCCGACTGACACCCTGCCCCCGCGTTCCGCCCTGGGCGTCGGCGGGCCGTACGACGGCGGGCCCCGGTCGCCGCGGTCGGTCCGCCTGGTGGCCGCGGGCCGGCTCCTCGCCCGCGGCGGCGCGGTGCTGTCCTGGGTCGCGGTCGTCGCCGGCGCCCTGGCGACCCTCGTGCCGTTCCTGTGGATGCTGGGCGTCGCCTTCCGCACCAACGCCGACCTCTACGCCGATCCCGCGCGGCTGCTCCCCGGGCACTGGACGCTGCACGGCGTCCACGCGGTGCTGCACCAACTGCCGTTCGGCAGGCTGGTGGTCAACACCTTCGTGTTCGCCGGCGGCACGACCGTGCTGCTCCTGCTGTTCGACTCGATGACCGCCTTCGCGCTGGCCCGGCTGCGGTTCCGCGGGAGCAACGTGGTGTTCCTGCTGATCCTGGCCACGTTGATGGTGCCGTTCCAGGTCACCCTGGTGCCGGTCTTCCTCACCCTGTTCCATCTGGGCTGGCTCAACTCCTACCAGGGGCTGATCGTGCCGCGCGCCACCAGCGCGCTGGGCATCTTCCTGCTGCGCCAGTTCTTCCTGCAGCTCCCGCGCGAACTGGACGACGCGGCACGGATCGACGGGGCGAACGACGTCACCCTGTTCTGGCGGATCATCCTGCCCAACGCCAAGCCCGTCCTCGCCTCGCTGTTCATCATCCAGTTCGCGGCGCTGTGGAACGACTTCCTGTGGCCCATGGTGGTCACCAGCAACGCCGACATGCAGACGCTGCCGGCCGCACTGACCCTGTTCTCCAGCCAGTCCGGGGTGGACCATGCCGCGCTGATGGCCGGCGCCGCCATCTCCCTCAGCCCGCTCGCCGTCGCCTTCCTCGTCCTGCAGCGCTACTTCGTGCAGAGCGTCGCGACCACGGGCATCAAGTGACCTCACGCTCCCGCACAGAGAAATCGGAGACAGGTGTGCTCACCTGCACTGCAACCATCGACCCCGCGTTCACCGTCGCGCCGGTGCCGCCGCGCCTGTTCGGATCGTTCGTCGAGCACATGGGCCGCTGCGTGTACGGCGGCATCTACGAGCCCGGCCACCCCGAGGCCGACGTGGACGGCCTGCGGCTCGACGTCGTCAAGCTGACCCGGGAGCTGGGCGTCAGCGCCGTGCGCTACCCCGGCGGCAACTTCGTCTCCGGCTACCGGTGGGAGGACGGCGTCGGCCCCCGCGAGCAGCGCCCGGAGACCCTGGACCTGGCCTGGCGTTCCATCGAGCCGAACACCTTCGGGCTCAACGAGTTCATGGCCTGGGCCCGGCAGACCGACGTCGAGCCGATCATGGCGGTCAACCTCGGCACCCGCGGCGTCGAGGACGCCTGCAACCTGCTGGAGTACGCCAACTTCCCCGGCGGGACCCGCTGGTCGGACCTGCGGATCGCGCACGGCGTCCGGGAGCCGCACCGCATCAGGACCTGGTGCCTGGGCAACGAGATGGACGGCCCGTGGCAGATCGGGCAGAAGACGGCCACCGAGTACGGCCGGCTGGCCGCCGAGGCCGGCAAGGCCATGCGGCGCATCGACCCCGACATCGAACTCGTCGCCTGCGGCAGCTCCAACGAGCGGATGCCGACCTTCGGCTCCTGGGAGGCGCAGGTCCTCGACGAGGCGTACGACGTGGTCGACTACATATCCCTGCACGCCTACTTCGAGCAGCACGGCGACGACCGGGTCGGCTTCCTGGCCTCGGCGCAGGCGATGGACTCCTTCATCGAGGGCGTCGTCGCGACCTGCGACCACATCGCCGCCAAGCGCCGCTCCAAGCGCCGGCTGAAGCTCTCCTTCGACGAGTGGAACCTGTGGTACGAGAGCCGGTTCGCCGGCCAGGACAACCTGGACTGGGCCCGGGCGCCGCGGCTGATCGAGGACGAGTACACCGTCGAGGACGCGGTCGTGCTGGGCAACCTGCTGATGAGCCTGCTGCGGCACAGCGACCGGGTGACGATCGCCTGCCTCGCCCAACTCGTCAACGTCATCGCGCCGATCAGGACCGAGCCCGACACCGGGGCCTGGCGGCAGACCATCTTCTACCCGTTCGCGCTCACCGCCCGGCACGCCCGCGGCGAGGTGCTGCGGGTCGAGCCGGTCTCGCCGTCGCTGCACTCGGCCACGCTCGGCGACGTGGCCGCGGTCGACGTGACCGCCACCCGCGACCCGGAGACGGGAGAGACCACGGTCTTCGCGGTCAACCGCGACGACAGCCAGGCGGCGACGTTGCGGCTGCGGCTGGTCGGCGGCGGGCACGAGGTCGTCGAGCACGTCGTCCTCGGCGGGCAGGACCTGCTGGCGACGAACTCGAAGACGGCGCCGCGCCGCGCCGAACCGCGCACCTCCGCCCGCCACTTCGTCGAGCCCACCGGCCTGTCCGCGGAGCTGCCCCCGGTGTCCTGGACCATGATCCGCACGGCCCCCGCAGGCGCCCCGGCCCGGTAGCCCGCGGCTGCGGGCCGGGGCGCCGGCGCCTACCGCGCGGGGCCCGGGATCCGCAGGGCGAGCACCGCGACGTCGTCGTGGAACACCTCGCCGTTCCGGCTGACCAGGGCGTCGCACAGCTCCTCCGGCGGCGCGCCGGCCAGCCGGCTCGCGTACCCGGCCAGGTCGTCGAGCCCGGCGTCGATGTCCTGGCCGCGGCGCTCGACCAGCCCGTCGGTGAACAGCAGCAGCGTGCCGCCCGGCGGCAGCGGGTGCTCGTGCGTGAACCGGGGGACGGACGCGTCGATACCCACCGGGATCCCGTGCCGGTCGGGTGCCAGATAGCGCGTGCGGCCGTCCGCGCCGACCAGCAGCGGCGGCGGGTGCCCGGCGTTGCTCCAGCCGAACGTGTACCCGCCGCCCGGGCCGCGGCCGCGCTCGATCAGCCCGAGCACCAGCGTGGCCGTGGGCGGGTCGTCGAGCATGGTCAGGGCGCGGTCGAGGCGCGACACGACGAGGTCGGGGGGCCCGCCCCGGTCCAGGGCCAGCGCCCGGAGCATGTTGCGGATCTGCCCCATCAGGGGCGCCGCCTCGACGTCGTGGCCGGTCACGTCGCCCACCACCACGCAGGTCGCGCCGTCGGGCAGGACCAGGGCGTCGTACCAGTCGCCGCCCAGCCTGGGCAGCTCGGAGGCGGGTTCGTAGCGCGCCGCGGCCCGCAGCGGCGCCAGCGCCGGGAGGACCGGCAGCATGCGGCGCTGGAAGTGCTCGGCGGTGCGCTTGAGGTGCTCGTAGAGGCGGGCGTTCTCGATGGTGACGCTTGCGGCGCTGGCCAGGGCGGTGAGCAGTCCCTCGTCATCGTCGTCGAAGGCGGTGCCGTCCACCTTGTCGGCGACGTAGAGGTCGCCGTAGGCGGTGCCGCGCACCAGGAGCGGGACGCCCAGCAGGGTGTGCATGACCGGGTGGCGCTCCGGGAACCCGACGGCGCGGGGGTGCGCGGCGATGTCCGCCACGCGCAGCGTCTGCCGGTCCTTGACCAGGCTGTGCAGCAGGCCGTGGCCCTGCGGCAGGCCCATGACGGCGCACAGCTCCGGGTCGTCCATGCCCACGGTGATCAGGTCGGTGAACGCGCCGCTCTCCGACAGCACGCCCAGCGCCCCGTAGCGGGCGGTGACGAGGTCGGTGGCGGCTTCCACGATGCGGCGCAGCACGGTGCGGGTGTCCAGGTCGGCGCTGATCGCCAGCACGACGTCGAGCAGCCCCCGCAGCTGGTGCCGGTCCAGCGCGCCCAGGGGCCCGGCGGCCGGGGCGGCCTCCGGCGGCCCGCCCTCGAACGGCGGCTCCCCCGGGTCGTGCCCCATGGTGCGTCCTTCCGACGCCGGCATCCTCACCCTTGCTGTCACCCTACGCGTCCGCCGGGCACGGGGCAGGCCGGGAGCGCCTTCCCGGGCGGCCACCGCAGGCCCCGGCCTGCCGTCCGCCGGGGTCCGGCCGCCCGCCCGGGAAATGCGACGTGCGTACGGGGGGTGAAGCAGCCGGCGATCCGGCGCACGGCGGTCCGGGCCCGGGGAGACTGCTGAGTGCGGGGTGGGTGGTGGTGCTGTGACGGCCGGGGGGGCACGTATGGCGGTTGACCGAGCCGGCGGGACTGCTGCCGGAGCACCGGCGGACCCCTCACGCCCCCTGCCCGGCGCGGACCGGCGCGGCCGGGGGGCGGCCCGGGGCGTGCCGTCCCACGTCGCCTGCGTGATGGACGGGAACGGCAGGTGGGCGGCGCGGCGGTCGCTGCCGCGCACGTCGGGTCACCGGGCGGCCGAGGCGACGGTGATCGACGTCATCGAGGCGGCGCGGACGGCGGGCGTGCGCTGGCTGAGCCTGTACGCGTTCTCCACCGAGAACTGGCAGCGCCCGGACGACGAGGTGGACTTCCTCATGTGGCTGGTCCGCCGGGTGGTGCGCAAGCACGCCGCCCTGCTGCACGCGCGCGGCATCCGCTGCCGGTTCCTCGGCGTGGCGGACCCGAGGATCCCCGCGCCGCTCGCCCGTGACTTCGCCGACCTGATGACGCTGACCGCCACCAACCGCGGGATGACGCTGACCGTCGCGTTCGACCACGGCGGCCGCGCGGACATCGTCGAGGCGGCCCGCTCCCTGATCCGCAGCGGGGTACCGGCCGACGCCGTCGACGAGCGGCAGTTCGCCGCCCACCTGCCCTTCCCGGACACCCCCGACGTGGACCTGGTGATCAGGACCTCCGGCGAGCAGCGCATCTCCAACTTCATGCTCTGGCAGGTGGCCTACGCGGAGTGGGTCTTCCCGCCGGTGCTGTGGCCCGACTTCCGCGCGCCGCACTTCGTCGAGTGCCTGCGCACCTACCAGTCCCGTGATCGCCGCTTCGGCGGCGTGACCCCGCACGCGAACGGAGAACCCCACCCGTGACGGACCCAGGCGGCAGCAGCCGGCCCCAGCCCACCCGTTCCGAAGCCACCGGACAGCCGGGCGGATCCGCCCGGCCCGGCCCCGGGGTCCCGCCGGGGGCGATGTTCGGTCCCGGCTCGCAGTTCCACCGCTTCTTCAACGATCCGCGCTGGGCGCTGGCCATGCTCAGGGCGACGGTGCTGGAGGCCGCCCATCCGCAGGTCGGCGCGGCCCTGATCGACAACTCGACGTTCGTGGCGCACCCTTGGCGGCGGCTGCGCAACACCCTGGTGAGCCTGCAGCGCATGTTCGGCACCGACGACCACGCGCGGCAGCGGGAGGCGGCGCGGCTCAACCGCCTGCACGCCCGGCTGAGCGGCACCGACACCCGGCGGCGGCGGTACCACGCGATGGACCCGCAGGTCCGCGCCTGGGTGGTCGCGACGCTCTTCGAGAGCTCCGTGACCATGTGCCGGCTGAGCGGGCAGCCGCTCGACCAGGCCACGATGGAGCAGCTCTACGCGGAATTCCGCGCCTTCCTGGCGGCCCTGGAGGACGGGCCAGGGCAACTGCCGCCCACGCTGCCGGAGTTCTGGTCGTACTACGACCACATGGTGGCGGAGGTGCTGGAGAACACCGAGGCGATGCGCATCATCCTCTACAAGCTGTTCGACCACATTCCGGCGCCGCCGCTGCTGGACGGGCTCCCCACGGTGTGGGCGGCGGGCCGCGCCCTCGCCGGCCCGGTGGTCAGCGCGATCACCGTGGCGTCGCTTCCGGAGCCGTTCCGCCGGCGGGCCGGGCTGCCCGAGGTCCCCGGCGCCCGGACCCTGATGCAGAGCACGTACACGGCCGTGGGCCTGGCCCGCTTCCTGCCCGACGAGTGGATCCGCACCGAGACCCTCACCGGCCTGCTCTACCTGTCGCCGGACGGCGACGATCCCCGGGCCGCCGCCTTCGGCGCGCTGCGCGAGCGCATGAAGCAGGCCGGCGCCTTCGTCCGCCTGGTCACGCCGCTCTCCACGCCGGGCGCGCCGGCCTCGCCTGCCGCGCCGCGGCGCAGCGCCGCCGAGTTCTTCACCGAGGTGCTCGACCAGACCGGCGACGGCTACCTGGAGTGGCCCGACCTCGCCGCCATGGCGCGGGAGATCTCCTCCCGCCTGGACCTGGACGAACCGCAGGAGACCAGGCTCTACGACGCCTACGCCGCGTGGTGGCGGGAGCTCCAGGCGGCCCTCGACGCCGACGGGGACGGCCGGGTCAGCAGGCAGGAGTACGCGGCCGCCGTCCCCTCCCTCGCCGGGCCCGCGCTGATCAGGGTCGCCGAGGTCCTCTTCGACGTCACCGACAAGGACGGCAACCAGGTCATCGACGAGGACGAGTACCGGGCACTGTTCCGGACCGGGCTGCGCCGCTCCGTGGCCGGCTCCGCACCGCGCTACACCCGCAGCGCCTTCGTGAAGGACTTCCTCTCCTTCATGTCGGGCCGCCTGCGCTCGTCCCCGTACGACCCGCTGCTCACCAAGGCATAGGCGCCCGGCCGCCGCGGCACCGGCAACGCTCGCCGCCGGTGCCGCGGCGGGCGTTTCCCGCGCGGGGGTTGTGCGGGGGCAACGCCCGGCCCGGCGCTGGGGGGCGGGCCCGGGACCGCCGACCCGGCGCAGTCGCCGCCGGCGACGGCCGCACCGGTACGGGCGGAGCCGTACCGGCTGGGCGCGCCGGTGCGGATCGACGCGTTCCTTCCCGAGGGGTCCGAGCGGCCCGGCGGCACCTGCCGGCGGTGCGGCACGGGACGGTGGTGGCCCGGTCCTGCGTGGACGTCACGGCCGGACCGGACCCGTATCCGCGGGCATTGGGGTCAATTGCCCGTAATTTACGGTTGTTTGAACCTCGCGGACGGGACGGGCGACCCCGATGCGACTTCTCCTCGATCCCGCTGATCCCGTAGGCCCGGGAAATCAACTCCCGTCACGCCATACCCGCGTGTACGGATTCGGTAACGAATGAACCCACCCGATACCGGCTCGCGGAACGTGCTTACAGCGGGGGCGGCGTACCGCTAGTCTCAGCCCCCAAAGTCCATGGGACGACATCGCCAGAGAGACAGGACATCATGACGCACGACGTGCCGCCGCCCCCCAACTCACCGGCTCCGCCCCCGAACGCCGGCGGTCCGTCCGGCGGTTCTTTCGACCCGGCATCGGTCAACCGCCTGGACTGGGCGATTCTCGGTATCGGATTCATCGTGTTCATCTTCTCGTTCTTCGACTACTACTCCTGGGATTTCGGCAACCGATACGGCATCAACATCGGTAGCGTGAGCTGGAGTGCGTGGCACTTCGACCACGGCCTGTTCATAGCCTGGCTGGCGATGGTCGTCACCGTGCTCGGCGCCGGCGTGCTGGCGGTCAGCCTGTTCGCGCCGACGGTCAACCTGCCCGCTCCGGCCCGGATGCTGACCTTCGTCGCCTTCGGGGCCGGTTTCGTGCTCTACCTCATCGCGATCTTCGCCCACTCGGACTTCGGGCCGGCCGGCGGCCACGGATTCAGCTTCTGGTTCAGCCTGATCCTCGCGGCCGCCGGCGCGGTCGTCTCGCTCATGCGGGCTCAGCAGACCGACACGGCGCTGCCCGGGCCGCTCAGCAACATCCCGCGCATCGGCAAGTAGCGCGGCAGGCCGGCCCGCCGCCCTCACCACGGTGCGGGAGGCGGGCCGGCGCCGTCGTTCCCGGGAGCGCGCCTACGCCTCCCCCGCGGTGTCCCTGGCGCCGCGTACGGCGATGACCGCCGCGCCGGCCGCGAACGCGAGACCGGCGCACCACCAGGCGCCCGCGTCGTGGGCGGGCCGCGCCGGCCACGTCCACGGCGTCTGCCAGCCCTCGACGAGGGCGAACTCGGCCACGACCGTGTAGGTGAGCGGGCCGGCCCAGGCCAGCGAGCCGCCCAGCGCAGCGGCCGTGAGCAGCCCGATGCCCACCAGGCCCGCCACGTCGCGCAGCAACCCCGCGCCGCCGCCCGGCAACCCCGCCCCCGTGGCGCCGAGCGCCAGGGCCGCGACGGCGGCCGCGCTGAGCAGCAGGGCCGCGCTCAGCCGCAGCGGGGGCAGCAGCCGCCCTGTGGCCAACTCGCTCTCCCCGAAGGGGTTCCGGGCCGCGACGGCCACGACGGACGCGGCCGCGCATTCGATCAGCAGCAGCGTCTGCCGGCCGGCGGCGCCGTCGCCCCGGAACCCGTGCAGGTACAGCACGAGGCGCAGCAGCGCCGCGCAACCGGCCAGCAGCGCCAGGCCGTTCGGGGTGCCACGGCTGGTCAGATGGAGCCGGAGCAGCCGCAGATGTGCCTGCCGCGGGCCGGACGGGTCCGCCGCCATTACCGTGCCGGTCACGGCAGTTGCTCCAGGGTGACGCGGCCGTCCCGCAGCGCGGGCAGGTGGGCGGCCAGCCAGGCGTGCCGGTCTGCCGCGGGCAGCGCGGCGAAACGCTCCCCGGCGGTGTAGGCCGGGGTGCCGGGGCGCGGCAGGGTGTCGGGTGCCCCCTCGATGCGGGCGAAGACCGCCATGGTGTCCGGCGGCACCCCGGCCGCCTTCAGCAGGCCCTGGCGGACCGCCTGTTGGGCCTGGTCCGCGTGGCCGACGAGGTGGTCGACGACCGCGCCGGCGACCTGGGGCAGCACCTCCGCGGTGATGCGGGGGACGCTGGTCCACATCTGCTGGGAGGTGCAGCAGTGCCCGGACGACCCGCTCCCGGCCGGGCCGGGCCCGACCCACATCGCACCGTCGTAGCCGATGTCGAGTGCCAGGCGGACCACCGGTGGCTCGCCGCTGACGGTCGCATCCGCCAGCGGCGACATCCGCTCGGACAGGGCGACCTGGACGACTCTCACCGGAGCGCCGGGCAGTCCGGCCACCTCGCGCAGCAGCGGGTCCAGGGCCGCGGTCAGGGTGGGCAGATAGGCCCGGTAGACGGGGTGGAGGCAGACCGTGATCGCCGAACCGCCGCAGACCGGCGTGTAGGCGAGCGGCCGGTCGTCGGCCGCGTCGTGCAGGGCGGGCACGACCACGCCGTTGGCCTCCACCCGGGCGGTCCCGACCAGGGCGACGGCGAACCCGCACGAGGCGAGACCCGCGGCGGCGACACCTGCCGCCAGGCGGCGCAGGCCGGCCCGGCCGCAGACCGCCTGCACGCCGAGCACCCCGAGTGCCGTCACGGCCAGGCCACCGAGGAAGAGCAGGTGGACGTACGAGAGGTCGGGCAGGTAGGGGAAGAACACGCCCGCGTCGGGCTTGGGCGGCGCCAGCGAGTAGGCGGGCGAGGTCACCGGCGACAGCAGGACGTACCGGCCGCCGCTGCGCAGGGTCTGCCGCAGGACGAGCGCGGTGGCGATGGCCGCCAGGGGCGCGGTGAACCGGCTGGGGACCAGCACTCCGGCGGCGAAGCCCAGGGAACTGCAGGCCACCAGCGCGACCGCGCCGACCACCACCGGCCACCACGGCGGGCTGCCCGCGGCCCCCTCCCGGGCGATCGCCCCGTACAGCACGCCGACGCAGGCCAGATACGCCCCCATCGCCCAGCCGGCGGTCGCCCCCCAGGCGGCCAGCCGGCCGGCCCACCGCGGCAGCGGGGTGATGTCGACCTGCTCCCGGATGCCGCGCCGGTGGTCGCGGCCCCCGACCCAGGCCGCCGCGCCCACGGCGAAGGGCGCGAAGTCGTCCACGGCCGCTCCCTGGCGCAGGATCAGGGTGCGCGAACTCCACAGCGGGGAAAGGGCCATGCTGCTGCGGTAGGTGTCCAGCCAGAACGCCAGCAGGGCCAGCGGCACCATCCACATCATGGTGCTGCGGCGCAGTTCCAGGAACAGCAGGCGGCCGACGGCGGTCCGGCACGCGTCCGGGATCCCGGGGCGCGTCCGCCGGCTGCCGCCCCGCGCGGGGACGGTGACGGCGCTCATGCCCGTGCCGCCGCGAGGACGGCGCTGTAGCCGCGCTCCAACGGCGCGTCGCCGGCGCCGTGGCCCGCGCCGCGGGCGACCAGCTCGTCCGGGGTGCCCTGGAAGGCGATCCTGCCCTGGTGCATCAGGGCGACCTCGGCGCACGCGGCGCCCACGTCCTCGACCAGGTGGGTGCTGACGACGACGGTCGCGCCCTGCCCCAACTCCCGGAGCAGCGAACGGAACTCCACGCGCTGTTCCGGGTCGAGCCCGGCGGTCGGCTCGTCGAGGAGCAGCAGATCCGGCTCGTTGACGATCGCCTGCGCGATCCCCGCCCGGCGCAGCATCCCGCCGGACAGGGTGCGCAGCTTCGCCTTGGCCTTGTCGCCCAGGCCGACCCGCTCCACGGCGGTGGCGACCGCCGCGGACGCCCGGCGCGGCGGCATCTCCTTGAGGAGCGCGAAGTACTCGACGAACTCGACCACGGTGAACCCCGGGTAGTAGCCGAGGTTCTGCGGCAGGTAGCCCAGCCTGCGCCGGATCTCCCGGCGCGGTCCGTGCTCGGACGGGTCGCGCTCCAGCAGGCGCAGGGTGCCGGAGTGCGGCGGGATGACGGTGGCCAGCATCCGCAGCAACGAGGTCTTGCCGGCGCCGTTGGGGCCGAGCAGCCCCAACACGCCCGTGTCCGCACGGAGGTTGACCCCGTCCACCGCCCGGGTGCGGCCGAACCGCCTGGTGAGGTCCGCGATCTCGATGTTCACCGGGTTCCCTTCGTGGTCCTGGTGGAGTGCAGTACGACGGCGACGCAGCAGGCGGCGACCGCCAGATACGGGAGGACGAGGGCGGATCCGGTGACGGCGGCGGCGAGCCGCCCGGTGGCGGACTGGCTGCCGACCACGGTGAGGGCCCAGACGGCGAGGGCGGCACCCACGCCGGTGTTCGCCGACCCGGCGACCGTGGCCACCGCCAGGGCGAACGCCGACACGGCGGCCATCGGCACCAGCCAGCCGAACGCGATGCCCGCGGCGGCGGGCGACACCGCCGAGGCGATCGAGGCCAGCGCGGCGTTGACCGCGAAGACCGCCAGGACCCGGGCCAGCAGCACCATCCGGTCGCTGACCGCCATGGTGCGCGACAGCTCCCAGGCCGCGTCGAGCCCGGGACCGTACGCGTACGCGACCGCGACCCCGGCCAGCCCCGGCGCGGCCAGCGCCACCACCGGCTGCCCGGTCCCGGCGGCCGCCACGGCACCGGCGCCGAACACCACGACCGTGGCGACCAGCCACGGAAGCAGCAGGGACGGTGTGGTCAGCAGCGCCCGGGCCAGCCCCGGCGAACGCAGCAGCCGGGCCGCCAGACGCTCGATCCGGCCGGGCTCGCGCCGCCACACCTCGGCGGCCACGCCCAGCCACACCCGGTCGAGGTCGACGCCGTCCGCGCCCCCGTCGTCCGGAGCCGTGCCGGCCCGGCTCACGTTCCGGGCCGCGCCGTCGGGAGCGCCGGGGGCCGATCGGCCCGGCCCGGTACGCCGCGCGTCACGCGGTGCCT
>WRCZ01000067.1 GCA_009783685.1 Actinomycetes bacterium | reverse complement strand
GTCCAGCAGCAGGACGGCCGGCCGGTCGATCAGGGCCCGGGCCAGCGCCACCCGTTGCCGCTGGCCTCCGGACAACTGCGCGGGGCGGCGCCGGCCGTGCCCTTCCAGCCGCACCAAGGCCAGTGCGCTCCGCACCCGTTCGGCGCGTTCGGCCCGGGGAGTCCCCCGCACCTTCAGCGCGTAGCCGACGTTCTGCTCCACCGTCATGTGCGGGAAGAGGGCGTAGTCCTGGAAGACGGTGTGCACGTCGCGCTCGTACGGGGCCAGACCTGTCACGTCCTGGCCGGCCAGTTCGACGCTGCCGTCGGTGGGTTCCTCGAAGCCGGCGATCAGCCGCAGCGTGGTGGTCTTGCCGGAGCCGGAGGGGCCGAGCAGGGAGAAGAACTCGCCATGACGCACCTCAAGGTCGATCCCGGCCAGGGCTTCGGTCCCGCTGTAGGACTTGCGCAGGCCGCGCAGGCGGACGGCTGCTCCGGTATCGGCCACGGGAGACCTCCCTCCGGTGCCAACTCCTGTGACACCCCAGCGACTTGCCCACTCGGAGGCGCATGTATGCGGGAATTCCTGCGAGGTGGCCGCTCGGGTTCCCTCGGCGTGGGCCACCGGAAGTGCACTGTGCGTCAAGGCCAGTGCGCTGGCTGCTCATGACGGAGCCGGTGCCCGACGGCAGGATGATGGTGCGCTCCGGGCAACGGCACGGGGCTTCCGTGCTGGTGGCGCCGGGCTCTTGCGCGGCATGAAGGGCGGGGGCGGTTCGCTGAGGGGCCGCGGGGTGCGGCGGAGCGGAAGCCCGCGAAGTGGCTCACATCGACGAAGGAGAGACCACATGATCGTTTCACTCTTGGGAATGCGCCGCCGGGTGGTCGCCTCTGCCGCCGCCGTGGTGTGCCTGGGTGGGCTGGCCGCCGGGCTGGCGCCCGCGGCGCACGCTGCCACCGTCGAAGGGGCACGCTCCTACGCCCCGGTGGGAGCCGCCGCCTTCACATGCGGCTACTACTCCGGCAACGC
This sequence comes from Actinomycetes bacterium, assembly GCA_009783685.1. Lineage (GTDB taxonomy): Bacteria > Actinomycetota > Actinomycetes > Streptomycetales > Streptomycetaceae > Actinacidiphila. The sequence continues at coordinate 14,577 of WRCZ01000067.1, read as the reverse complement.
CCTGACCGTCCGAGGTGACCTCGGCCCCCGGGTCCGGGAGGTGCAGTGCCTGCTGGGCATCACGGTCGACGGCCAGTTCGGCCCGATCACGGAGAGCACCGTCAGGCAGTTCCAGTCCTGGTACGGCCATGGCCTGGCCGTGGACGGCAAGGTCGGAGTACACACGTGGGCCGCGTTGCGCGAAGTGGCCGGCGGCATCCACGGGTAGAGGCACGGCACCGGCACCGGCACCGGCAACACGCGGCCGGGCCCGGGCGGGTGGGGAGCGCCGGGCCCGGCGTCCGGTGCCGTGGGTGACCGTCGTGCCGGCAGGCACTGCCGGCACGACGGTCGTCGAGCGCCCCTGAGCGTCGCGCCGACGCGAGCGGGGTCAGGGCGCGGATGGGTCAGGGGCGCCGCGGGTCAGGGGCGCGGCGCGGCCGTGGAGCCGCGGACCACCAGCGCGGTGGGCACCAGGATCGGCTCCGGGGCCGGCTCTCCGTCGAGGATGCGCCGCAGCGCTTCGATGACCGCGGCGCCCATCGCGTCGGTGTCCTGACGCACCGTGGTCAGCGTCGGCCGGACCATGGTGCCCAGTTGCAGGTCGTCGAAGCCGACCACGGAGACGTCCTCGGGGACCCGCAGCCCGTGGTCGGCGAGCGCGGCGATGACGTTGATGGCCATGACGTCGCTGCCGGCCAGGACCGCGGTGAACGGCGCACCGGACCGCAGCAGCCGCACCGTCGCCTGGTACGCGGCGTCGGGCGTCCACTCGGCTTCGAGGACCAGCCGGGGGTCCTCCAGGACGCCGGCCGCCGACAGGGCGGCGCGGGCACCGGTGTTGCGGCCCTGGCCGGCCATCGGGTCGGCGGCCTTGGAGATCCGTGCGATGCGCCGGTGGCCCAGGGCGAGCAGGTGCTCGGTGGCCTGCCGGGCGCCGTCGGCGTTGTCGGAGGTGACCGAGGTGGCCTTCGGACCGCGGCCGAACATGTCCACGAACACGGTGGGGAACTGCGCCTCCAGCAGCGCCCGGGTGCGCGGGTCGTCGAAGTTCCGGGCCATCACCACCACCCCGGCGGCCCGGCGCGAGCGCAGCCGGCGCAGGTAGCCGCCGGCGTCGTCCTGCGGGCGTGAGGGCATCAGCAGGTCGTACCCCGCGGCGGTGGCGTGCGCCTCGATGGCCCGCAGCAGTCCGATGTAGAAGTACGACTCCGGCTCCACCAGCTGCGACAGTGCCCAGGAGGTGCCGCCGAAGGCGTCCAGGGCGATCGTCGTGGACCGCGCGCCGGCCAGGCCGGCGGCCGCCGAGTCCGGCTCGTAGCCGAGCTCGTCGATGATCTCCAGGACCCGTTGCCGGGTGCCCGGGGCCACGGGCCGCCGCGCCGACAGGACATGCGAGACGGTGGTGAGGCTCACCCCCGCGCGCTCGGCGACCTCGGCGATCGTGACGCGTCCACGGCGCATTGCCACCCTGGCTCCCCTCTCCCCGGTGTGTCACCACCGCTCCAAAGCGTATTGCATCCCCGGCGGTCGGCAGGGTTGACAATCCCATCACCCGGCGGAAAGCTTCCAGCAACGTTTCATGCAAAGCGCTTTGTGTCACGGGTTCCCGGGAGGGGCTGCGTGAAAGCCGCCCCTCCCGGGGCGGGCACGGCCCCATCCCATCTGCACCATGACGTCCGCACCATGACGTCCGCACGATCCCGTCCGCACCATGACGTCCGCACCGCCGCCGACGCCGACCCGCACGCCGACCGCGTCGCACCGGCCCGGCTCACGCACCTCCGCGCCTGCGCCGCCGAACTCCGCCTGGACGGCCCCGGGTTCGACGGCCTCCCCGACCGCACCGCCCCCGGTCCCGGTGGGCGATGACGTCCGAAAGGAGTTCCACGACATGGTCCAGCGCCGAACGGTCCTCAAGGCCATGGGCGGTGTCGCCGCCGCCTCCGCGTTGTCCCTCGGGGGCCTCGCCCCGCAGCGCGCCGCGGCGAGCACCACCCTCACCGCCTGGGGCGTCTGCGGGCACCCGCCGATGATCGACGACACGTCCTACCCGGCCGGCGGGATCGACGACCAGATCGCCCTCGCAGCCGAACTGGGCGTCTCCTACTACCGGGTGGACTTCCTACTCCCCACCGCCGGCAGCGCGTCGACCGACTGGAGCTGGTACGACGCGGCGGTCTCCGCCGCCCACGCGCACGGGGTCGGCCTGATCGCCATCCTCACCGTCCCCGACTCCGTCGCGAACGCCGACAACGGGTGGCTGCAGGACCAGGTGTCCATGCTGGTCACCCGCTACGCCGGACAGATCCCGCTGTACCAGATCCAGAACGAGATGGACGGGGTCTGCATCAACTCCGCCGGCGTCGACGGCTCCTCCATCAACGACTACAACCCCGATGTCTACGGCCCGGTCCGCGACCGGATGGCCGCTCTCGGGGCGGGCGTGCGCGCCTCCGACTCGCAGGCCGGCCGTCTCGTCAACATCACCTGGAAGCACACCGGGTTCCTCCAGCTGCTCAACAACGACGGCCTGGAGTACGAGGTGAACGGCCTCGACTGGTACTGGGGCACGGACGACATGCTGGGCGTCCTCGAAGTGATCAACCGCTTCCCGCAGAACGAGATCCTGCTCACCGAACTGGACATCGCCGGTGGCACCTCCTCGGCCACCGAGCAGGAGCAGGCCGACTACATCGGCACGGCGCTCCAGGCGCTGACGGCCTCGGCGCCCGACAAGGTGCACGGCGTCTGCGTCTACGAGCTGTTCGACCAGCCGGCCTGGGCGGACTCCCAGGCGCACTACGGCCTGGTGAACGTCAACGCCGACGGCACCTGGGGCGCCCGCAAGCAGGCTTTCACCCGCTACCAGCAGGCCATCGCGGGCGGCTGAGGCCCCACATCCGGAACCCGTCCGACCAGCCCCGACCCACACATACGGAGAACACCGTGAAGCGCAGATCCTTCCTCGCCGCTTCAGCGGCGATGGCGAGCACCGTCACCGTCACGGGCCTCGGTCTCGGCGCTCGACCGGCCGCCGCGGCCGGCGGAACGGCACCGGGCGCAGCCCCGGCCGCGTCGAACGTCTTCATCGAACCGGCCAAGCCGCAGCTGACCGTTCCGCACGCCCAGCCCGGCGACAGGATCGCGGTGACGGTCTCGGTGCCGGGCGGCGACCCGGTCTGGTCGGGGTCCCTGACCGCCGACGCGGCCGGCCGCGCCCGGATCACCGTGCCGGTCGGCCGCGGCTACTACACCGCCGCCTACCAACTGACCCGCGCGTCCGGCACGGTGACCGCCACCGACACCTTCTGCGTCCTCGGCGCGATCGCCGCGACCGTCCCCGGGCTCGGGGTCAACACCCACTTCGGCTTCGGCCCCGATCCGTGGGACCCGACGGTCCTCAGCCCGCTGATCGCCGCGGCGGGCATCGCCACCGTGCGCGACACCGAGGAGTGGTGGGGGGCCGAACCGACCAAGGGGACCTACGACTTCTCGCTCTACCGCCAGTACCGCGCGTCGCTCGTCGCCAACGGCCTGACGGACCTTCCGGTCCTCAGTTTCAACAACGCCCATTACGACGGCGGCGCGACACCGTACACGGACGCGGGCCGGGCGGGCTTCGCCCAGTACGCGGTCGAACTCGTCAAGCAGAACCCGCAGGTGGCCGCGGTCGAGGTCTTCAACGAGTTCAACATTCCGACCTTCGGGGCCCGCGGCGGCAGCCCCGCGAACTGCCAACCGGACTACTACTTCCTGCTGTTGCAGGCGACCGTCACCGAACTGCGCAAGCACTACCCCCACTTGCGGTACGTCGCACCGGCCAGCTCCGGCGTCCCGATCGACTGGCTGAAGGCGGTCTTCGACCTCGGCGGACTCGACTACGTCGACGCGGTGTCCGTGCACCCGTACTGCTACCCGGCGGCACCCGACCAACTGGCCCAGCAGCTCCGGCAGGTCGACGCGCTCGTCCGCTCCTACGGGGTGCGGCGCGACCTCTGGATCTCCGAGCTGGGCTGGACCGACGCCACGACCCAGCGGTCGGTGGACGCCCGCACCCAGGCGGCGTACGCCGTCCAGAGCGCGGCAACCGCCTACGCGACCGGGGTGCGGGACTTCTTCTGGTACGACTTCATGGACGACGGCACCGACTCCGCTGAGCAGGAACAGAACTTCGGCATGGTGCGGATGGTCTCGGGCGGGTCGACCCGGCCCAAGCCCGCGTACGCGGCGTACGCCAACCTGGCGCGGCAGCTCACCGTCGCGGCGACGCCGTCCGGCCCGGCCGGGCTGACGCGCGACGCGCCGGCAGACGGCGTCACGCGGGTGATGATCCCGGGCCGGCCCGGGACGACCTGGATGCTGTGGGCAGCCGCCCCGACGCCGTTCGCGGTCACGGTCGCCGGTACCGCGATCCTCACCGACACCTACGGCGCCGCGGTCCGGGTCTCCGGCGCGCCCGGCGCCGGCACGTTCTCGCTCACCCTCGGCCCCGAGCCGGTGTACCTCGCGTCGCCGCGGCCCCTGGCGGTCGCGGGCTCGGTGCGGCACCGGCTGACGGCCCATGAGGCCAAGCGGGGCGAGGACCTCAAGGCGACCTGGCTCGTCGACAACACCGGCGGCGACCGCCCGGTCACGGCGAAGCTGCGGAGCGGCGGCAGGATCGTCGCCACGGCCGTGGCAGCGGCAGGCGCCAGGTCCAGCACCGAGGTCGTCCTCGGCACCGCGGAGGCAGCGGGCCGGCGCACCGTGCACGCATCCGTCACCGAGGACGACGGGGTCGTCGCCCTGCTGGCGGCGGAGTACCTGGTCGCGGAGCCGCTGACCTTGTCGGTGCTGCACGTGCTGAAGGACGGTCAGGACGCGCTGCGCGTCCGGCTGGCGAACTCCGGCAGCACCGCACAGGACGTGCCGTCACTGGCGTGGGCCGTCGGGCCGGTCCGCGGTTCGGAGTCGGACCTCACGATCGCGGCCGGCGCCGTCGACGAGCGCTTCGTCCCGCTGGCCGGGCTCACCGCCAGGGCGCCGTACGAGGTCGAGGCGACCATGGGAGACGGCGCCCAGCTGACCTCCACGGGCGACGTCGTGGTGGTCGCGGCGTCCGACCTGCGGCACGTCCCGCGGCGCACCGTCACCGTCGACGGCGTCAACGAACTGGCCGGCTCGCCCCGCACCGGGACGTCGAGCGAGGGAACGGTGGTGATGACGGGTTACCAGGGCGCGCAGGACCTGTCGTTCGACTTCTGGCTCAGCCATGACGCGGACCGCTTCTACCTGACGGTCGCCGCCACCGACGACGTCCACAACGGGTCGGCGATCGGCGACCAGATCTGGCAGAACGACTCGCTGCAGTTCGCCGTCGGCGCCGGCACTCCGGGCGAGGCGCAGACCTGGAACGAGATCGGCGCCTCCCTCGTCGGCGGCGCGGTCTCCACCTGGCGCTGGTCCGGCCCGTCGACCGGAGCGCTGCTCGCAGGCGACGCGGCCGTCGTACGCAGCGGCACGACGACCACCTACGAGGTCGGCATCGCCTGGAGCGACCTGGGCATCGACCCGTCGGGCGGCCTGATCAGCTTCTCCATGCTGGTCAACGACAACGACGGCCAGGGCCGCAAGGGGTACGTCGAGTGGGCCTCCGGCATCGGCGACGCCAAGGATTCGGCGCTCTTCAACGGCTTCGTGCTCGACGCGTGAGCGGGCCCCACTTCGCGGTCCTCCAGGGGCTGTTGCCGCGGACCGCGCCCTGTTCCACAGGGTTGACCCGACGCCCTTGACCGTCGCACGCGCCTCCCAGGCCGGTGCCGCAGCAGGTTGCGGCACCGGCCGGCCACTCCCCCGGCCGCGCCGCACATCAGTGCGCCGCGCCCTCCCAACCGTCGCCGCAGGGGCCCCCGCCGGTGCTCTCGTCGATGTGGACCTCGCGGCCGAGGGGGTCGACGAGTGGCTGGTAGTAGCGGGAGATCTCGACGCTGGCCCGCGGGACGTAGTGGAAGATCAGGGACCGGCGGAAGCGGTCCGAGGTGGTGTTGGGCAGGGATCCGTGCACGGTGCTGCCGTGGAAGAACAGCACGTCCCCGGGCCGCAGTTCGCTCTGCACGACAGGCAGGCCGTCGGGCGGGCGGACCAGGCCGTCGCTGAAGGACTCGGCCCGGTCCGCGGACTCCGGGCACGCGATCTCCATGGTGTGGCTGCCCGGGACCACCTTCAGCCCGCCGTTGGCGGCGTCGCACCGGTCGACGGCGATCCACGCGGCCAGGCAGGTCTCCGGGTGCGCGCGAAGGAAGTAGTTGTCCTGGTGCATGGCCTGGCCGCGCGCCGACGGGGGCTTGAAGTAGAACATCGACTGGGCGCCGTACGCGGGCCCGATGAGCGTGGTGACCACGTCGAGCAGACGCCGGTCCGTCATCAGCCGGCGGGCGATCCGCCCGACGTCGAGGTCGGTCCGCCGATGCGGCTGCATGAAGCGCGGGTAGCGGGCCAGGACGTCGTCCGGAGCGACCCCGTCGTGTGCCCCGAGACCTGCGTGATCGCCGTCGACACGGGCCATGAACGCGGCGCGCACGTCGTCGATCTCGTTGCCGGGCAGAAGGCCGTCCACCTGGACGACACCGTCACGGTCAAAGCGGTCACGCAGCACGGTGCCGTCCTCGGCTGCGGCCGACAGAGCAGTTGCTGTCATGCCTTCATCCTCGTGCCGGGCGGACGGGACGGGTATGGATCAACCCCTCGCTCCCATGGAGGATCCTGCCGCCATGCCCCACCCTCACTCCGCGCCCCGGGCACCCGTCGTCACGCGCGCGGCGCCGGCCGAGCCGGTGATCGCGGGCAGGCTGGACGGTCAGGGCCTCGCGTACCGGACGGTCCGCCCGGGCGGCACGGCCGACTGGCTGCTGCTGGTCACCGTCGAGGGCCGCGGCCGGCTGCGCCTGCCGGACGCTCCTGACGTGCTCGTCGGCCGGGGCCAGGTCGCCGTCATCGAGCCGCGTACCCCGCACGACTACGGCACCGACCACGAGGCCGGCCGGTGGTCGCTGCGCTGGGCGCACCTGCTCGCGCGCCCCGAGTGGCTCGTGCTGCTCGACTGGCCGTCATCGGCACCAGGTGTCCGGCGCGTCGACGTCGACGAGACGGTCGGTACCCGCATCGTGCAGGCACTCGACCGGGCGATCTCGGCACGCCACAGCGGACTGCGGCGCGACATGCCGTTCGCCGTGAACGCCGTCGAGGAAGCGCTGCTCTGGTGCGACACCGCCAACCCCCGCGAGACGGTCCTCGACCCCCGGCTGCGCACCGTCCTCGAATACGCCGGCAACCACCTCGAACTTCCCCACACCGTCGCGTCGCTGGCCCGCGTCGGCGGACTCTCCCCCTCCCGCCTCGCCCACCTGGCGGCGGAGCAGCTCGGCACGAGCCTGATGGCCCACGTGGACAACCGGCGCATGGAGCTGGCCCGTCTCCTGCTCACCCGCACCGACCTGCCGATCGCCCACGTCGCCCGCCAGGCCGGTTTCACCGACCCCCTCTACTTCTCCCGCCGCTTCCGCGCCGCCACGTCGATGCCGCCGTCCCGCTTCCGCACGCTGCACCGGGACGCGGAGGCGTAGCCGGCACGCACCGGCCGCAGCACGCAGCCTTGGGCAGGCTAGGCTCCCCCGGGGTGGAGGAGCCGCCCGGCCCACGCACCTCCACCTCTTCAGTGCGTCGTGGACGTCGGCGACTCCCTCGACCGCACGGGGCAGGCGCGCCGCCGCCGGGTGACGGGTGCGGGTGCGGGTGCGGGTGCGGGTGCTACCAGAGGACGCCGGGGGCCTCGCCGGCCGCGAGACGCCGTGCCGCGGCGACGCGGGTCAGGCCCGCCGGGTAGGGCAGGTCGGTGGCGAGTTCTTCCGCTCGTGCCAGGGACGCCTGCGCGGCACCGGCCTCGCCGAGCCCGAACAGGGCCGCGCCGAGGGCGATGTGGGCCTCCACCTCGGCCAGCCGCTCGCCCGTCCGGCCGGCCCGTGCGACCTCGGCGAGGGCCCGCCGGCGCGCGGACTCGGCCTGCCCGGAGAGCAGTTCGCCCCAGGCGACCAGCACCGGCGCGTCGTCCTCCGTCCCGTGCAGGACCGCCAGCGCCTCGTCCGGACGACCGGTGCGCAGGGCGAGTTCGGCGCGTCCTGCCCGTACCTCCTGGCCGGCCTGACGGTCGCGCGGGACCGCGGCGGCGGATCCGGCCCGGTGGAGGAGGTCGCCTGCCTCCTCGGTGGCGCCGGCGCGCAGGCGGATCCGCGCGAGGGTCGCCAGCGCGTACGGCAGGCACCAGGCGTCGTCCGGCTCCGCGCCCCGCACCGCGGCTTCCGCGAGGGTGGCGGCGGCACCGGACTCCCCCAGCAGCATGTGCAGTTCGGCGAGGTTGGCGCGCTCGAACGCGGCAGCGGTCGGGTCACCGGACCGCTCGGCGAGGGCGAGGGCGCGTTCCCCGGACGTGACGGCCTCGTGCAGTCGCCCGGCGCGACGCGCGTTCTCCCGCAGCGTCGACAGCGCCGCCACGATCACGGTCGGATCACCGGACCCCTCGGCCGGTGCCAGCGCCCGGTCGGCGGCCTCGCGGGCCTCCAGGAACCGGCCGGCCAGGGCCAGGCTGCGGGCCTGCACGACGTAGGAGCGGGCCTGGAGCCCCATGCCCGCCGGACCGGGTACCAGGCGGGCGGGTTCGAGCGCGCTCAGGGCCGACGTGTACGCCTGCTCGTACTGTCCGAGGACGCCCCGGACCAGCGACAGGGCGAGATGGTGGCGGGCGGCGGGGCCGGGCAGGGTGTCCGCGGTGGCGGGGCGGGACCGCAGGACCTCCCGGGCCTCCCGGGTATCCCCTGCCTTGGTCAGGTTGTCCGCGAGGTGCGCCGCCGCCAGGACCGTGTCGTCGTGTTCGCCCCGCCGCACGAACTCCGCGAGGGCGCGGCGCAGCACCTCGGCCGCCTGGCTGAAGTGGCCCATGCGGCTGAGGACTTCGCTGTGCGCCAGGCGGGCGTGGGCGGCGTCGACATCGAGCCGGGTGACCAGCTCGCGGTAGTACCGGTCGGCGGTGTCGTTCGCGTAGAGGGCCGCCGCGCGCTCCGCCGCGCGCCGCAGGTACTCGGCGGCCCGCGGGTCGTCGGCGCGCGTGAAGTGCGAGGCCAGCTCGTCGACGGCGTCGGGGCGGCGGCGCAGCACGGTCCGGGCGAACGCGGCGTGCAGCTGGCGGCGGCGTACCGCGGTGAGCCGGTCGTAGCAGGTGAGGCGGACGACCGGGTGGCGGAAGGCGACCCCGGCCTCGGGCCGGCCGTCCACGACGACCTGGCGTTCCTCGACGAGCGAGAACGAGATGGCCCGTTCCAGGGCGTCGGCGGCGGCCGCTCCGGCGACCGGCGGGTGCAGTCCGTGCTCGGCCACGTCCAGCAGTTCCGACAGCGCGGCCTCGCCGCCCGCCGCGGACAGCGCCTCGACGACCCGGCGCGTGTCCTGGTCGAGCCGTCCGAGCCGCTCGGCCACCAGTTGCCGCACGCCGTCGGGCGCCGCGGCGTCGGCGCCGGGTCCCGCGTGTCCGAGCCCGCGCGCCAGCTCGATGGCGAAGAGCGGGTTGCCGCGGGAGAGTTCCCACACCCGGGCCGGCAGGGCGACGGCCCGGGTGTCGTCGCCGGCCCCGGCGGCCGCACTCCCGCCGGGGTCGCGCCCGGAGTCCGGGTCACCGCCGGTTCCGGCGAGGGTGTCGGCCGCGACCGCGAGGCACGCCTCCCGGTCCAGCCGGCCGACCTCCAGCCGGACCGCGAGCCCGTGGCGCAGCAGCGCGGCCATGCCGGTCCGGCGGGGATCGCCCTCGGCCAGCTCCTCCTCCCGGCAGGTCGCCAGGAAGCGCAGCCGGGTCCCGGTGTCCGCCGTCCGGCGGGCGAGATGGTTCAGCAGCTGGAACGATCCGGTGTCGGCGGCGTGCAGATCGTCGAGGACCAGCAGCACCGGGTGGGCGGAGGCCAGTTCGCCGAGCAGGGCGGCGGTGCCGCGGAACAGCCGGTCGCGCTCCTCCTCCGGACTGCGTTCCGTGCCGTTCCCGGCTCGCCCCAGCGCCGGGAGGAACGCCGCCAGTTCGGGATGCTCGGCGCCGACGAGGGCGCGTTCGCCGGCGTCCCGGCCGGCGAGCCATCCGTTGAGCGCCTCGGCGAACGCCCCGTACGGGGTGTGGCCTTCCGCGTCGTGGCCGCCGCCCCACAGAACGGCGACCCCGGAGCCGGCGGCGCGGCGTGCGACCTCCCCCGCCAGCCGCGTCTTGCCGACGCCCGCCTCGCCGGTGAGGAGCCGCACCGGCGGTCCTCCTGCGGTGAGCAGCCGTGCCAGCAGGTCGTCCCGGCCGCGCAGCGGCGTTCCGAGCCGGCCCCGGAGCACGACGGGCAGCGCCGGTGCGGTGGACGGTGCGGATGCCATGGTCATCGGCCTGGCGGCGAGCGCGGCGCGGTGCAGCCGTTCCGTCTCGGGGCCGGGCCGGACGCCCAGTTCGGCGTCGAGTGCCTCCCGGCACACGTGGTACTGGCGTACCGCGCGTCGCCGCAGGCCCTGGCGGATGTACGCCTCGATGAGCACGCGATGAGCGAGTTCCTCGGCCGGGCTGGCCGCCAGCACCTGCTCGGCGGCGGTGGCCGCCTCCTGCACGGCGCCCTGCTCCAGGTGAGCGGCGGCGAGGGAGAGCAGCACTTCCTCGCGCAGCCGGGCCAGCATGTCCCGGCGCGGCTGCACCCAGGTGGCGTACCGGTCCTCCGGCAGCAACTCGCCACCGAACTCGGCCAGGGATGACGTGAGTTCGGCGGGTCCACCGGAGGCGAGGGCGGTGCGGGCCGCCGACTCGGCGTGGTCGGCGTCGATCCACACGGTGGCCGGGGCGAGCCGCAGCATCGCGCCGTCCGAGACCAGGTACGAGGAGGCGGTACGCGGGGGGAGTTCGGGTTCCAGAGCGCGCCGGGCGGCGTGCAGGGCGACCCGCAGGCTGCCGACCGCGGCCTGCGGCTCGGCCTCGGGCCAGCAGATCTCCATCGCCTGCTCGCGATGGAGTTCGTGTCCGGGAACGACGGCGAGCAGCTTCACCAGCGTCCGCGCGCTGGGCCGCGGCCACCGTTCGGAGAGCGCCGGCCCGCCGTCGCGTACGGCACGAAAACCACGGAAAAGGTACAGCCGCAGCAGGGGTGGGGTGCCCGGACCGTCTTCCGTGGTGTGCCGTGCGTTCATCAGGGCGCCCACTGTAATCGAGCGCCCCGTGGGCGTCCGGGCGGCCCAAGGGGTGGGCGCCCGGACGCTCGGCGGAGCGCGGACCACAACGGCGCCCCGGCATTCCCCTCCACTGCCATGAGCCCCGCACGCTCCGGTCGCTCCGGGCCGGTCCCCCGGGAAACCCGGCCCGGAGCGCGTCCTCATGAACCGCCGTCGCGGCGGCTCATGAGAGCTTGTACGTCGTCACGTTGTGGAGGTACTGGTTCGACAGCAGGTAGCCGCCGCCGATCATTTGCGCCATCTCGTTCACCCCCCGGTCGTCGAAGTTGAGCGTCACGACCTCGTCCACGCCGTCGCCGTCGAGGTCGCCTGCGACGAAGTTGCGGGAGCCGCCCTGGGCCAGCGTCTTGCCCAGGTAGTTCGGAAAGACCTTGTTCTCGAGCAGACCGGACGCCGGGTCCCAGAAGTAGACGCCGCCCTCGCTGCCGGTGATGTTGAGCTTGTGCCCGCCGGGACCGTTGATCCAGCCGATCGTGTGCGTCGGCGGGACCACGATGGATTCGGTGTCCGCGCCGTCGGCGCCGAAGGTGTAGACGGCTCCGAAGCCGGCTTCGATCAGCTTCCCGTCGGCCTCGGAGTAGTTGCCGTGCGTCCACAGGCCGCCGGTCACCGCGGTGTGCAGCACCTCGCCGGTGCGGCCGTCGCGGATCTCCACGACGTTGAACGGGGAGTAGGCGTCCGCGCCGGCCGCACCCGCGGGCGTCATGGCGATCCAGGTGTAGACGACGGCGTGGCCGTCCGCGTACGGGATGTTCGGCGAGGCGTAGACCGCGCCGTCCAGCAGCGCGCCGATGATGCCGTTCTGGGCGTTGGCCGGTGCGACCGGGTCACCCTCCCATCCCAAGGCACCGGTGGCGCCGGCGAGTTGGACGGCCTTGACGACCGGGTTCGCGATCTGGATGGCCTTGGCGCTGGCGTACTGGGTGTACACCTTGCCGTCGCTCACCGCCGGGTCGGCGAAGTAGACCGGTCCGGCGCTCGCGGGCGCCGCGTAGGTCCACAGCAGCCTGCCGTCGCCCTTGTAGACGCGCAGCGCGTCGGTGGGGACGAGGATCTCCTTCTTGCCGTCGCCGTCGACGTCGGCGAGCACCACCGAGCGGACGAACTGGCCGCCGCCGTCGATGGTGCGCAGGATCTTTCCGGTCCGCGCGTCGAGCACCACGACCGCGCTGTCCGCGGCCACCACGATCTCCGGGGTGCTGTCGCCCGTCACGTCCGCGACCTCGATGCGGTGCACCGCGCCCGGCAGCGTGGTCTGCCACAGCTTCTTCGGCGTGCCGCCGACCAGCGAGGTGCCCTGGTAGGCCCAGATGCCGTTCGACTGGCCGCCCTCGACGAGGTCGAGCTTCCCGTCGCCGTCCACGTCGACCATCCGCCCGTACGACATGTCGCCCTGGAGCGGGGTGAGCCGCTGCTGCGCGCCGTTGGCGAAGTTGTAGGTCCTGACGTTCTGGTCGGCGTCGACGACCCGGACGTGCCGGCCGTCGGTGTCCTGGTAGACGTCGTCGAAGACGGGCGAGGTGGTGGCGCCCGAAGTCCGCCACGCCACCTTGCCCTTGGCGTTGAACACGGTCAGTGACCCGTACCGGCCGCTGGTGTTCACCGCCTGGCCGATCTGCGTGTCGTCCTGGCCGACGGCGACCAGCTTGTTGCCGGCGATGTCGAGCCGCCAGGTGCTGGGGCCGTCCTTCGCGTTGTCGGCGCCTCGCTTGGTCGTGTACTGCCACAGCGCGTTGGCCGAGTTGTCCCCGTCCAGCACCCGGATCGTGCTGGCGTTCACGAACCCGTTGTCCGTGAGCGAGGACTCGCTGACGGCGTAGGCGTCGTTGGCACCGGCGCCCAGGTCACCGACCGTGAACGCGGTGGGCAGCACGTTGACGCGGCTGTCCAGCGTGGTGCGGCGTCCGTCGGCCAGGTCGTAGGCGGCGACCTCGTACCGCACACCGTCGGTGGTGTCGGCCTGCTCGACGGCCACCAGCCGCTTCCGGCCGGTGTCCAGGCGCAGTTGGCGACTGTAGATCGAGCTGTCGGTCTGCCACGCCACCGAGCCGTCCCGCGTGTCGAGCACCGCGGTGCGGCCCCGGGAGGCGCTGGTGTCCGTCTTGGCGAGGTTCCAGGAGACGGCCGCCTTGCCGCCGCCCAGGTCCTGCACGGAGGCCCACTTGGAGGTCGCGGACGTGCCGGTGTCGTACGTCCAGGTGCTCGCCTCGGTCAGCGCGCCGTCGGCGTACGAGAAGCGGGTGCCGGTCAGCCGGGTCGTCCCGGTCGCGCCGTTCAGCACGGGCGCGTCACCGACGAGCAGCGTGCCGTCGACGATCTTCACCATCGACGCGTACGCGTACACCTTGGAGTAGAGGGTCTTCCCGGTCGCGCCGTCCAGGACGGTCACGATGGTGCCCTTGGTCATCGTCGTACCGGGGAGCACGACCCCGACCGGCGGGACCATGCCGAGGGCCGCCGAGAAGACGACATCGGGGACGCCGTCCCCGGTCAGGTCGCCGGTGTCGTACCCCTGGTCCGAGTTGGCGCTGAACGGGGTGACGGCGTTGTACCCCATCATCAGCATCGGCGGGTAGAACTCGGTGTCCCACGGGCGCGTGTGCTGGACCTTCCAGTCGGCCAGCAGCGAGGCCGCGTCACGGCTCCACTGCTGCGCGCCGTCGGCGGTGCTGCGCGCGATGTGGCCCTGGGTGTGCAGGGTGAAGTAGTCGCCCTGCTTGTTGCCGACCGGGACGGTGGCGGCGAAGCCGCGCACGCCCTCGATCGACGACGTCTTCGTGGCGGTGACCGGCGCCAGGGCGTCGGTGGACGCGCCGGCAGTCGGCGCCGCAGCGGTCGGCGCGCCGGTGGACGGCGCGGATCCGGTGGACGGAGCGGCGTCGGTGGACGCGGCACCGGTGGACGTGCCGTCGCCCAGGTCGGTCTGCAGCCGGTCGGAGAGCGTCTTGCTCTGCTCGGCGGTCAGCTTCAGCACCGGGGTGTCCGGTCCTGCGGCCAGGGCATGCGGGGTCGCGGTCAGCGCGAGGCCCGCCACGGCCATGAAGGAGGCGAGCCGCAGGGCGCGCCGCGATGTGCGGGATCTCATCGGTTCTCTCCCTGGGCGAAGTGGACGGCCGAACCGGTGGTGACGACCGCCTGGTCGTAGGCGTACTGGAGCCCGTCGGTGCCGGCCTGGTTCTCGATGCCGACGGTGGCGCTCGCGCCGCGGTCGTCGACGCTCTTGTACTGGAGGGTCACCCCGCCGGTGGCCTCGTCGAAGACCGCCTCGAAGGTGGCGCGGGCGCTCGGCTGGGCGGCGTAGGAGGCGTTGTTCCAGACGACGGCGAACTG
>WRCZ01000066.1 GCA_009783685.1 Actinomycetes bacterium | reverse complement strand
TGCCCGGGCCAGGGTCTCGTCGCTGGTCTTGTAGCCGCGCACCAGCTCGCACAGCTGCATCAGCGGAACCGGCGAGAAGAAGTGGGTGCCGACGACCCGTTCGGGGTGCTGGGTGGCGGCGGCGATCTTGGTGATCGGGATCGCGGAGGTGTTGGACGCGAGCACCGCGTCGTCCCGCACGATCCGGTCGAGGGTGCGGAAGATCTCCTGCTTGACCTCGATCTTCTCGAAGACCGCCTCGACGACCAGGTCGGCCTCGGCGGCCGCGTCCAGGTCGGTGGTCGTGGTGATCCGGTCCAGCGCGGCGGCCGCCTCGTCCGCGGCGAGCTTGCCCTTGGCGACGAACTTCTCGTAGGACGCGGCGATTCCGTCCCTGCCGCGCGCCAGCGCCTCGTCCGTGACGTCCCGCAGGATGACCTCGTAGCCGGCCTGGGCCGACACCTGCGCGATGCCGGCGCCCATCAGTCCCGCTCCGATGACGGCGAGCTTCTTCGCCACGTCCCACACCTCTCCACTGGGTAATCCCGGGTATCTGGCCGGACCTTAACGCCCGTTCACCATCCGGCGCGACAGGATGTCAGCCGCGTCACCGTGTGTCCTTGGTCGCACGGACCACCGGTGACGAGCCGGGCGTGAACGCGGCCCCCCGCTGCGGGAGCTGGGGCCGCCGGGCTTTATAAGCTCTGCGCATGGTCAACCTCACCCGCATCTACACGCGCACCGGCGACGACGGCACCACGGCGCTGGGCGACATGAGCCGTACCGCGAAGACCGACTCCCGGATCGCCGCCTACGCGGACGCCAACGAGGCGAACGCGGTGCTCGGCGTCGCCCTCGCCCTCGGCGTGCTGCCGGAGGACGTGGTGACGGTCCTGGTCCGCGTCCAGAACGACCTCTTCGACGTCGGCGCGGACCTGGCCACCCCGGTGGTCCCCGACCCCGAGCATCCGCCGCTGCGCGTCGAGCAGTCCTACGTGGACCGGCTGGAGGCCGACTGCGACCGCTTCCTGGCCGACCTGGAGAAGCTGCGCAGCTTCATCCTCCCCGGCGGGACCCCGGGGGCCGCGCTGCTGCACCAGGCGTGCACGGTGGTCCGGCGGGCCGAGCGGTCCACCTGGGCGGCCCTGGAGGAGCACGGGGACACCATGAACCCGCTGACCGCCACCTACCTCAACCGGCTGTCCGACCTGCTGTTCATCCTGGCCCGCACCGCCAACAAGGAGCGCGGCGACGTGCTGTGGGTACCCGGCGAGAACCGGTAGCGGACGGGACTCAGGCCACGTTGACGCGCTGGCCGGGCGGTGCGGCCTCCAGCCACGCCAGGAACCCGGTCAGCGCGTCGTCGCTCATGGCCAGCTCCAGCATGGCGCCCTTGTGGGCGCAGGAGAGCACCACGGCGTCCGACAGCAGCGCCAGCTCCTCCGAGCCCTGCGGCTGGCGCCGGCCCAGCACCTCGATCGAGGGCCGCTCCAGCACCCGGCGCGGGCGCGGCGCGTACGAGAAGACCCGGAACCACTCCACGCGGTCCCCGCTGTAGCGGGCGACGCCGTACACCCAGCCCTTGCCGCCGGGATCGACGTCCTCGGGTGGGGCCGGGCGCAGGCTGCAGTCGAAGGTGCCGCCGGGCCGCTGGATGAGCCGCCGGCGCAGCCCGAACACGAAGAGGCCGAGCACGGCCACCACGATCACGGTGATCAGCACTTCCACGGAGACGATCACGTTCACCGACCTCCTCGCGTAGAAATGGCTGCCGCCCCGTGCCGCCGCCCTGTTACTGCCTGGTCACTACCGGTATTGCCGGAGCCGCGGACCGCCCCCGAGGGGCAGTCCGCGGCACCGTTGGTCCTGCGGTGGGGTGCGCCGTTCAGCGCGCCCCGGCCGCCGCGGCGAGCCGGACCTCCGCGCGCCGCTCGGCGGCGGCGTCGGCCTCGGACTTCGACCGCTGCAGAGCCCGCTCGGCCCGGTCGACGTCGATCTCGTCGGCCAGTTCGGCGATCTCCGCCAGGATGGAGAGCTTGTTGTCCGCGAACGAGATGAATCCACCGTGCACCGCAGCGACGACGGTGCCGCCGTCGTTGGTGCGGATGGTCACCGGACCCGACCGCAGCACCCCGAGCAGCGGCTCGTGGTTGGCCATGATGCCGATGTCACCCGACATGGTGCGGGCGACGACCATGGTGGCCTCGCCGGACCAGACATTACGGTCCGCGGCGACCAGCTCGACGTGAAGATCGGCCAAGACGGCTCCTCGGGTTGGCACCCACCGCCTGCGACGGGTGCGTAAGACACAGAATAAAGGGTGCGAGAGGGGGGCGGCGCCAATGGGCCGGGCCGCCCCCCGTCTCGCGTGCGCCGAGCGCCCGGGTCAGTTGACGCCGAGCTTGGCAGCGTTGGCCTTGAGGTCGTCCAGGCCACCGCACATGAAGAACGCCTGCTCCGGGAAGTGGTCGAACTCACCGTCGGCGATCGCGTTGAACGCCGAGATCGACTCGTCCAGCGAGACGTCCGAGCCGTCGACACCGGTGAACTGCTTCGCCGCGTGGGTGTTCTGCGACAGGAAGCGCTCGATGCGGCGGGCGCGGGAGACGGTGAGCTTGTCCTCCTCGCCCAGCTCGTCGATGCCGAGGATGGAGATGATGTCCTGGAGGTCCTTGTACTTCTGCAGGATCCCCTTGACGCGCGAGGCGCAGTCGTAGTGCTCCTGCGTGATGTAGCGCGGGTCCAGGATGCGGGACGTGGAGTCCAGCGGGTCCACCGCGGGGTAGATGCCCTTCTCCGAGATCGGCCGCGAGAGCACGGTCGTCGCGTCGAGGTGGGCGAAGGTGGTCGCCGGGGCGGGGTCGGTCAGGTCGTCCGCGGGGACGTAGATCGCCTGCATCGAGGTGATCGAGTGACCACGGGTCGAGGTGATCCGCTCCTGGAGCAGACCCATCTCGTCTGCCAGGTTCGGCTGGTAACCCACCGCGGAGGGCATACGGCCGAGCAGCGTGGAGACCTCGGAACCGGCCTGGGTGAAGCGGAAGATGTTGTCGATGAAGAACAGCACGTCCTGCTTCTGCACATCGCGGAAGTACTCCGCCATGGTCAGACCGGCCAGCGCGACCCGGAGACGGGTGCCCGGCGGCTCGTCCATCTGACCGAAGACCAGCGCGGTCTGCGGGAGAACGCCGGACTCGGCCATCTCCTCGATCAGGTCGTTGCCCTCACGGGTGCGCTCGCCGACACCGGCGAACACGGAAACGCCCTCGTGCAGCTTCGCCACACGCATGATCATTTCCTGGATGAGGACGGTCTTGCCGACGCCGGCGCCGCCGAACAGGCCGATCTTGCCGCCCTTGACGTACGGGGTCAGCAGGTCGACGACCTTCAGGCCGGTCTCGAACATCTCGGTCTTGGACTCGAGCTGGTCGAAGTCGGGGGCCTTGCGGTGGATCGCCCAGCGCTCGGTGACCTCGGACTCGGCCTCCGGCTCGTTGAGGATCGCGCCCAGGGTGTTGAAGACGCGGCCCTTGGTGACGTCGCCGACCGGCACGGTGATGCCGTCGCCGGTGTCGGTCACCGGAGCCTGGCGGACCAGGCCGTCGGTGGGCTGCATGGAGATGGCGCGGACCACGCCGTCGCCCAGGTGCTGCGCGACCTCGAGGGTCAGCGTCTTGACGGCGCCGTCGGCGGACGGGTCCGCGACGTCGACGTGCAGCGCGTTGTAGATCTCCGGCATGGCGTCGACGGGGAACTCCACGTCGACGACCGGGCCGATGACCCGCGCCACCCGGCCGGTGGCGGTGGTTTCAACAGTGGTGGTCATAGTGGTCAGTCACTCCCCGCGTTCGCGTCGGCCAGGGCACTCGCGCCACCGACGATCTCGCTGATTTCCTGGGTGATGTCGGCCTGTCGGGCCGCGTTGGCAAGCCGCGTGAGCGACTTGATCAGATCTTCCGCGTTGTCGGTCGCCGACTTCATCGCCCGGCGGCGGGCCGCGTGCTCGGAGGCAGCAGCCTGCAGCATGGCGTTGTAGATCCGGCTCTCGACGTAGCGCGGCAGCAGCGCGTCCAGCACGCCCTCCGCGGACGGCTCGAACTCGAACAGCGGCAGCGCCTCGCCCTTCTTGCGCTCGGCACCCGCCTCGTCACCGACGGTGCCCGCATCGTCGAGGCTCAGCGGCAGCAGCCGCCGGCCGACCGGCGTCTGCGTCATCATCGACACGAACTCCGTGAAGACGATGTGCAGCTCGTCGACGCCGCCCTCGGCCGTGTCCGCCAGCAGCGCCTCGATCAGGGGCGACGCGACGGCCTTGGCGTCACCGTACGTCGGGCTGTCCGAGAACCCGGTCCACGAGTCGGCGACCGTGCGGTTGCGGAAGCTGTAGTACGCCACGCCCTTGCGGCCGACGATGTACGAGGAGACGTCCTTGCCCTCGGCCTTGAGCCGCTCGGCCAGCCGGTCGGCGGACTTGATGGCGTTGGACGAGTAGCCGCCGGCCAGACCGCGGTCGCTCGTGATGAGCAGGACCGCGGCACGGCTGGGGTTCTCGGCCTCGGTGGTCAGCGGGTGCTTGGTGTTGGAGCCGGTCGCCACCGCCGTCACCGCACGAGTCAGCTCGTCGGCGTACGGAGAGGAGGCCGCCACCTGGCGCTGCGCCTTGACGATGCGCGAGGCGGCGATCATCTCCATCGCCTTGGTGATCTTCTTCGTGGCGGTGACGGACTTGATCCGGCGCTTGTAGACCCGAATCTGTGCGCCCATGGGATCAGCCCTCGACCAGCAGCGCGCCGGAGGACGTCTCGAACTGCTTCTTGAAGGCGGTCAGGGCCTCGGTCAGCGCGTCGACCGTGCCGTCCTCCAGCTTGCCGGTCTCGACGATGCCGGTGAGCAGCGACTTGCGCTCGCGGCGCAGGTAGTCCAGCAGCTCGCGCTCGAAGCGGCGCACGTCCTCGACCGGGACGTCGTCCAGCTTGCCGGTGGTGCCGGCCCAGATGGAGACGACCTGCTCCTCGATCGGGTACGGCGCGTACTGGCCCTGCTTGAGCAGCTCGACCATGCGCTGGCCGCGCTCCAGCTGCGCCTTGGACGCCGCGTCCAGGTCGGAACCGAAGGCCGCGAAGGCCTCCAGCTCACGGAACTGGGCGAGGTCCACGCGGAGCCGGCCGGCGACGCTCTTCATGGCCTTGATCTGCGCGGAACCACCGACGCGGGAGACCGAGATACCGACGTTCAGCGCGGGCCGCTGGCCGGCGTTGAACAGGTCGGACTCCAGGAAGCACTGGCCGTCGGTGATGGAGATGACGTTGGTCGGAATGAACGCCGACACGTCGTTGGCCTTGGTCTCGACGATCGGCAGACCGGTCATCGAACCGGCGCCCAGGTCGTCGGAGAGCTTGGCGCAGCGCTCCAGGAGGCGGGAGTGCAGGTAGAACACGTCGCCCGGGTAGGCCTCGCGGCCCGGCGGGCGGCGCAGCAGCAGGGAGACCGCGCGGTAGGCGTCGGCCTGCTTGCTCAGGTCGTCGAAGACGATCAGCACGTGCTTGCCCTGGTACATCCAGTGCTGGCCGATGGCCGAGCCGGTGTAGGGGGCCAGGTACTTGAAGCCGGCCGGGTCGGACGCCGGGGCGGCGACGATCGTCGTGTACTCGAGGGCGCCGGCCTCCTCCAGCGAGGCGCGCACGCCCGCGATGGTGGAGCCCTTCTGGCCGATGGCGACGTAGATGCAGCGGACCTGCTTCGTCGGGTCGCCGGACTGCCAGTTGTCGCGCTGGTTGATGATCGTGTCGATCGCCAGGGCGGTCTTGCCGGTCTGGCGGTCACCGATGATCAGCTGGCGCTGGCCGCGGCCGATCGGGGTCATCGAGTCGACGGCCTTCAGGCCGGTCTGCATCGGCTCGTGCACCGACTTGCGCTGCATGACCGTGGGGGCCTGCAGCTCCAGGGCGCGGCGACCCTCGGTCGCGATCTCGCCGAGACCGTCGATGGGGTTGCCCAGCGGGTCGACGACACGGCCCAGGTAGCCTTCGCCGACCGCCACCGAGAGCACCTCACCGGTGCGCTGCACCGGCTGGCCCTCCTCGATGCCGCTGAACTCGCCGAGGACGATGGCACCGATCTCGCGCTCCTCGAGGTTGAGGGCGAGGCCGAGGGTGCCGTCCTCGAACTTCAGCAGTTCGTTCGCCATCGCCGAGGGCAGTCCCTCGACCTTCGCGATGCCGTCTCCGGCAACGCTGACCGTGCCGACCTCCTCGCGCGAGGCGGCGTCCGGCTGGTACGACTGGACAAAGGTCTCCAGCGCGTCCCGGATCTCCTCCGGCCGGATCGTGAGCTCCGCCATCTGGGTTCCCTGCTCTCCTTGTTGGGCCCGAAATTCTGGGGGGTCTGGGGGACTCCCCCAGTGGACACTGTCGGCCCAACTCGGGGCCGCGTTCATACCTGTTGAGTTGGTGGCGGTCAGCCGGCCAACCGCCGGGCCGCCTCGTCGAGGCGATCGGCGATGGAACCGTTGATGACCTCGTCGCCGATGCGCACCCGCACTCCGCCGAGGACCTCGGGGTCCACGTCGAGGTTGAGGTGCACACGCCGGCCGTAGATCCTGGCCAGCGCGGCGCCGAGCCGCTCCTTCTGCTGGTCGGTCAGCGGCGTCGCCGAGACGACCTCCGCGACCATCCGGCCCCGACGTGCGGCGGCCAGCTTGGACAGGGATTCGATCCCGCCATCCAGGCTACGTCCTCGCGGCGCGGTGACCAGCCGGATGACCAGCCGCTCGGTGGCGCGGTGGACGCGGCCGCCCAGCAGCGTGCGCAGCAGCTCGGCCTTGGCCTCGCCGGTCGCGACGCGGTCGGTGAGGGCCGAGCGCAGCTCGCTGCTGCCGCCCAGGATCCGCCCGAAGCGGAACAGCTCGTCCTCGACGTCGTCCAGACCGCCGGCCCGCTCCGCGGCGATCAGGTCGGCGTTGTCGGCGAGCTCCTCGACGGAGTCCACCAGGTCGCGGGACTGCGACCAGCGCGACCGCACCATGCCGGTGATCAGATCGAGGACGTCACCGCTGACCTGGCCGCCGAGCAGCCGCTGCGCGAGTGCGGCCTTGGCCTCACCGGGCTGCGCCGGGTCGGTCAGGGCCCGCCGCAGCGTGCTCTCGCGGTCGAGCAGCGCAGTGACGGCGGCCAGCTCGTCGGCGAGCTTCGTCGCGTCGACCGACGTGTTGTCGGTCAGCGCGTCGAGCCGCTCCCGTGCCGCGGCCAGCGCCTCGCGGCTCGCTCCATTCATCGCGCCGCCTCAGCCGACGCCGTCTCCTCGAGCCCGTCGAGGAAGCGGTCGATGGTGCGGCTCTGCCGGGCGTTGTCCTCCAGCGCCTCACCGACGAGCTTGCCGGCCAGGTCGGTGGCGATGCGGCCGACTTCCTGCCGCAGCTGCACGGTCACCTGACGGCGGTCCGCCTCGACCTGCGCGTGACCTGCGGCGATGATGGCATCGCGCTGGCGCTGCCCCTCCTCGCGCATCTCCGCGATGATCGACGCACCCTGCTCACGCGCCTGCTCGGTGATCCGGGCCGCCTCGTGACGGGCCTCGGCGAGCTGCGCCTTGTACTCCTCCAGCGTGCGGTTGGCCTCCGCCTGGGCCTTCTCCGCGCGCTCCAGGCCACCCTCGATCGCGTCGTGCCGCTCTTCCAGGGTCTTCTGGATGTTCGGCAGCAGCTTCTTTCCGAGGATGCCGAAGACGATGAAGAAGCAGAGCAGACCGACAATCAGTTCCGCGGTATCGGGGATGAGCGGATTCTGCGCCCCCTCTGCCGCCAGGAAGGTCATCATGTCTGAACCTTTCGTCGAGTGTGGCTACCGGCCGTAGCTGGTCAGGCCGAGAAGATGAACGGCACGACCAGGCCGAGGAGCGCGAGCACCTCACACAGTGCGAAGCCGAGGAACATGTTGGTACGGATGATCGGCATCGCCTCGGGCTGGCGGGCCATGGCCTCGATGGAGTGGCCGAAGACCAGACCGATACCGACACCCGGGCCGATGGCCGCGAGGCCGTACGCGACGGCGCCCAGGTTGCCCTTGATCGAGATGGAGTTGGCAGCGAGGTTGACAAGCTCGGCAGACATCTTCCTGTCTTCCTTTGTGATGCGGTCCGCTGGGGGGCTTCCCAGAGGAGGTCTGATGGGGAGGAGTGAAGGCCGTGAGGTGACTCAGTGACCTTCTTCAAGCGCTCCGCTGATGTAGATCGAAGCGAGCAGCGTGAAGATGTACGCCTGGAGGAACTGGATCAGCACCTCGAAGGCGGTCATACCGGCTGCCAGGACGAACGAGCCACCGGCAACGGCCGACAGGAACGAGGGGGTCAGCAGGTACCAGCTGGCGACGCTGAACATGACGATCAGCATGTGGCCGGCGAACATGTTGGCCCACAGCCGCACGGCGAGCGTGAACGGCCGCGTGATCACGTTCTGGATGAACTCCAGCACCACGATCAGCGGGACCAGGAACTTGGGCAGTCCGTCGATCCAGACCAGGTTCTTGACGCCACCGCGGAAGCCGTGCGTCTTGAACGTCAGGTACATGTAGGTGATGAACACCAGGGCGGCCAGGCCCACCGGGAACGCGAACCGCGAGGTCGCCGGGAACTGCGCGAGCGGGATGACGGACATCACGTTCATGATCCACACGAAGAAGAAGACCGACGTGAGGAAGGGAACGTACTTGTCGCCCTTCTTGCCGATCACTTCGCGCGCGATGCTGCGGGCGACGAAGTTGTAGCCGATCTCACCGACCAGCTGCAGCTTGCCCGGCACCAGCTTGGGCTTGGCGAACGCGGTCCAGAAGAACCCGACGACCAGCAGCATGCAGATGAGCGCGAGCAGCATCGGCTTCGTGAAGTCGAAGCTCCCGATGCTGAAGATCGGCTTGAAGTGGAACGAGTTGAGACCCGGAGCGGGGAATGCGCAGTCGTGCTGGATGTGACATCCAGCCTCAGCGAGCAGCGTGTGGGCACTCACCCGTGACTCCTTCGTCGTGACGCATAAGAAACGGCAACCTTGTGTGTCAGCGCGGCTGGTGGGGCCGCTGGTCGGCACTGCGAACGAGGCGTGGCGAAGCCACGGTCCGCTGGGAGCCCGCATCGAAATCCGGTCACCCGGGCTCCGCGCCGCATCCGCGGCCATGGGTCCGAGTACACCGATGGGCGCGGGGGCAGCACCGTCCTCAAGCGCAGGGGGCCTCCACGTCCAGATGCGATTCCGGACGATAGCAGATCAGCTTGAACGTTCTTTACCCGCCCCTTAGACACCATCGGGGGACCCCGTTTTCACCGGGGTCGCCTCCTCCTGGGGAGGCACGGACGGCTCGGGATCCACGTACAGCATCCGGCTCGTGAGCGTCTGGCGGATCTGTCCGCCGACCCAGGCGAGCGCGGTGAAGAGCAGGGTGAAGCCGAAGGCGCGGCCGTTGAAGAGCGTGGTGCCACTGAAGGCGACGATGAAGACACCGATGAGCAGGATCTGCACCACGTAGACCAGCATCCCCGCCGTCATGGCGACCTGGGGCTTGTCCTGGGTGATCCGCATCAGGGCCCACGAGCCGAGGCCGAAGAACAGGGCGACCACCGCGATGGCGACCAGGCCACCGGTGAGTCCCTTGCCACCGGCGGCGATTGCGCTGATCACGGTGGCAACGACTCCCACGGGGGCGGCGATCGTCGCGGCTCCCCGGAGAATCCGGGCGTCGTTCGGCTGCATACGGCTCCTCCGGCGGGAGTTGGGCGAGCGGGTGTCGTCGGAGACGAGCGTAGTCAGGGTCCGTGGGTGTACCTCGCGCCGGTGGACCGTCGTTCCGGTCCATCGGCGTGGTCCCTGCTTCGTGAACGGTATCACAAAGTATTTGATGCGGTCTTTACCATGGACGTGTGCTGCCTGTCACATGGGTATGGCTCCGACACGCCGTCCAATTTAGGGGGTTCGGGCCTTTCACGGGCCTTGTCAGGGTGTGAGGCGGATAACTCCTGTTGCGCACCTGGTCAGCGGCGGGTGTCCACCGGGCTCCGGCGCTCGGGCAGCCGGGACCGGTCCCCGATCGCGGTCGCGCCGTTCAGCGCGGGCCGGTCCGCGGACCGCATCTCCCGCTCGGCGGCGGCCGCCGCGGCGGCCAGCCTGCGGCGGCGCCGGCGGTAGCGCGGCGGGACGATCGACTCCGCCCACCGGGGCGCCCGCGGCCGCACCCGCGGCAGCAGCAGCGCGACCAGGCCGATCGCGCTGAGCGCGACGATCACCAGCACGATGCCCAGGCTGGAGGACCGGACCGAGAAGGCCACCGCGGAGAACGCGATGAGCGCGGACCAGAAGTACATGATCCACACGGCCCTGGCGTGCGAGTGGCCGATCTCCAGCAGCCGGTGGTGCAGGTGGCCGCGGTCCGCGGCGAACGGCGACTGGCCCTTCCACGTGCGGCGCACCACGGCGAGGACCAGGTCGGCGGCCGGGATGGCGATCATCGTCATCGGCAGCAGCAGCGGCATGTAGACCGGCACCATGAAGTGCACGGTCTCGCGGGTCGATCCGGTGAACCCGGTGATCGCGTCCGGGTCGACCTGGCCGGTGATGGAGATCGCACCCGAGGACAGCACCAGGCCGATCAGCATCGAGCCCGAGTCGCCCATGAAGATCCGCGCGGGGTGGATGTTGTGCGGCAGGAAGCCGAGGCACATCCCGATCAGGATGGCGCTGAACAGCGTTGCGGGCGCGGCCGCTTCGATGCCGTGGCCGTACCAGATGCGGTACGCGTACATGAAGAACGCGATCGACGCGATGCACACCATGCCGGCCGCCAGGCCGTCCAGGCCGTCGACGAAGTTCACCGCGTTGATGGTGATCACCACCAGCGCGACGGTCAGCAGCGTCGACTGGATCGGCGTGAGGGCGACGGTGCCGACTCCGGGCACCGGCAGGTACAGGATCGTGAGGCCCTGCAGGACCATGACGCCGGCGGCGATCATCTGCACGCCGAGCTTGATCAGCGCGTCCACGCCCCACTTGTCGTCGAGCACGCCCAGCAGCCAGATCAGCCCGGCCCCGGACAGCAGCGCGCGCGGCTCGTTGGACAGCGTGAAGGCGTCCCCGAGGTTGCTCAGGTGCGAGGCGACCAGCAGACCCGCGCACAGCCCGCCGAACATGGCGATGCCGCCGAGTCGCGGGGTGGGCTCGCGGTGGACGTCCCGGTCCCGGATCGGGGGCATGGCGCCGGCGGCGATGGCGAACTTCCGCACCGGGCCGGTCAGCAGATAGGTGACGGCCGCGGTGACGAAGAGGGTCAGCAGATACTCGCGCACGAGCCGCCTCCGACAGTTGCGAAGGCGCAGGATGCCTGCGCGGACGTCCGGGGGTACCTCACAGCGTCACACCCTAGTGGTGGCCGGGCCGGGACGGCGAACACCTTCCGAGACTCACAGGGAGCGGGAGCGGTTGCACGCGGTCCGTAGCGGGAAGGTAACAGGGCTGGATGCGCGCCCGCGCACCGGGGCCCGACCGGCCCCGGAATCAGCGTCCGGGGTAGGACCCGGGGTACGGCGGGAAGCGCCGCACCAGCTCCGCCACGTCCGCGCCGGTGCCCCGGTCCTCCCGCAGCGCCCGCCCGATCAGGCCCGCGACCTGCGGCATCTCCCGCTCCCCCAGGCCCTGCGTGGTGATCGCGGCGGTGCCCAGACGGATTCCGGTGCAGCCGTCGGCCGGCCGCGGATCCTCGGGGACCGGGCACTTGTCGACGAGTATCGCGGCCGCGGTGCAGCGTCCGCGGGCGGTCGCGCCGTCCAGTTCCAGCGGTCCGACGCCCGCGGTGATCAGATGGGTGTCGGTACCGCCGGTGACCACATCGAGACCTTCTGCACACAGCGCCTCCGCAAGGAGGCGGGCGTTGGCGACGACCTGGTGGGCGTAGGCGGCGAAGGCCGGGGTGGCCGCCTCGGCGAACGCGGCGGCCTTGGCGGCGACGGCGTGCATGTGCGGGCCGCCCTGCGAGAACGGGTACACGGCCCGGTCGACGCGCTGCGCGAGGTGCTCGCCGCACAGGATGAGCCCGCCGCGCGGCCCGCGGAGCGTCTTGTGCGTGGTGGCGCACACCACGTCGGCGTACGGCACCGGGCTGGGCGCGGCGCCGCCGGCCACCAGCCCCAGGGTGTGCGCGGCGTCCGCGATCAGGTAGGCGCCGACGTCGTCGGCGATCTCCCGGAAGGCCGCGTAGTCCAGGTGCCGCGGATAGGCGATGGCGCCGCAGACGATGGCCTTGGGGCGGTGCTTGCGGGCCAGGTCGCGGACCTGGTCGTAGTCGATCAGCCCGTCGGGCCGGGTGCCGTAGCCGACGAACTGGAACCAGCGGCCGGAGAAGTTGGCGCGCGAGCCGTGGGTGAGGTGGCCGCCGGCGGGCAGGGCGGTGGCCAGCACGGTGTCGCCGGGCACCAGCAGGGCGGCGTACGCGGCGAGCACCGCGGAGGACCCGGAGTAGGGCTGGACGTTGGCGTGCGCGGCGCCGAACAGCGCGGTGGCGCGTTCCACGGCGAGCCGCTCGGCGAGGTCCACCAGCTCGCAGCCGGCGTGGTGGCGGTGTCCGGGGTAGCCCTCGGCGTACTTGTTCGCCAGCGGCGAGCCGAGGGCGGCCATGACCGCGGTGGAGGTGAAGTTCTCCCCGGCCAGCAGTTGCAGGCAGCTGCTCTGCCGGTCGAGTTCGGCGAGCAGCACGCCGGCCAGCTCGGGGTCCTGCCGGCGCAGCGCGGCGAAGTCCGCGGGCATCGGGGTGGCGGCGGACGGGCCGCCCGGTGCGGGTGGTGCGTCGGCCGCCAGGGCTGGCGCGGAGGTCTGGGTGGTGTCGGCGACCGGCATGGTGCACTCCCTGCGGGAGAGGCGATCTCGCATCCCACTGTAGGGGTGGGGGCGGCCGGCCGCGCTGCGGATGCGCCCCGAACGGTGGCAGGGATTCGGCCGCCACGGTGGCGGGCGTTCCGCCAGTCCGGTCTAGACGGTGGCGGTCACGCCGGTCAGCGCGGTGACCACCGGGTCGAGGGCGGCCTGGATCTCCTCGCCGATGCTGCGGAAGTACCCCACGGGCGCGCCGTAGGGGTCGTGCACCTCGTCGGCGTCGGGGCTGGGCGCCAGCAGCCAGCCGCGCAGCGCGGCGGCGGCCTGCACCAGGGCGCGGGCCCGTACGGTGACGCTGCCCTCGGGCAGGGTGGCGGTGTCTATCGCCCGGACCAGGCGGGTGAACTCCTTGAGCGTGAAGGTGCGCAGGCCCGCCGCATGGCCCATGGAGATGACCTGCGCGCGGTGGTCGCGAGTGGCGGTCAGCACCAGGTCGGCGTCGATGACGTGGTCGTCGAGCAGTTCCCGGCCGACGAAGCCGGCCGGGTCGGCGCCGAACTCGGTGAGCACCGCCGCGGCGTGCGCCTCCATCGGCGCGCCCTCGTGGCCCCAGGTGCCGGCGGACTCCACGACGATGCCGGCGCCGGCCTTGCCCACCCGCTGGGCCAGGCCGTGCCGCATCAGCCGCTCGGCCATCGGCGAGCGGCACACGTTGCCGGTGCAGACATGCAGGACGCGAAATACGTCGGCGGGGCCGCCCGGGGTGCCCGGGACGCCGCCCGGTGCCGGGACGGACAGCGCACCCTCGTACCCCCGTATGCCACGCCCGTCGGGCGTCAACTGCGCTCCTGCAAGTCGGGTACGACCTTGCGCAGCTCCTCCGCGCTGATCGCCCCGGCCCGCAGCAGCACCGGCACCTTGCCCGTGACGTCCACGATGGAGGACGGCACGGCGGCCGGGGTGGGTCCGCCGTCGAGGTAGATGGCCACCGAGTCGCCGAGCATCTCCTGGGCGGCGTCGCAGTCCTGCGGCGAGGGGTGCCCGGTGAGGTTGGCGCTGGAGACGGCCATCGGCCCGGTGGCGGTGAGCAGTTCGATGGCGACCGGGTGCAGCGGCATGCGCACGGCGACGGTGCCACGGGTGTCGCCGAGGTCCCAGTTGAGGGACGGCTGGTGCTTGGTGACCAGGGTCAGGGCGCCGGGCCAGAACGCGTCGACCAGTTCCCATGCCTGCTCGGAGAAGTCGGTGACGATGCCGTGCAGGGTGTTCGGCGAGCCGACCAGCACCGGCGAGGGCATGTTCCGGCCGCGTCCCTTGGCCTCCAGCAGGTCGCCGACCGCCTCGGCGTCGAAGGCGTCGGCACCGATGCCGTAGACGGTGTCGGTGGGCAGCACGACGAGTTCGCCGCGCTTGATCGCCGAGGTGGCCTCGCGCAGGCCGGTGACCCGGTCGGTCGCGTCGGAGCAGTCGTATCGCCGTGCCATTAGCTGACCTCCAGAAGCTGCTGAGCTGGTGCCGTTGTCACGGCGTCGCCTTGCGGGCGGTGGTGAACCGCGGCCGGTTGTTGAGATCGGGATGGTCGGCCGCGTCCGCCCAGCCCGCGTCCTCCTTGAAGATCCACGGCACCTGTCCGCCCTGCGAGTCGGCGTGCTCGATCACGACGACACCGCCGGGCCGCAGCAGCCGGTGCGCGGTGCGCTCGATGCCGCGGATGGTCTGCAGGCCGTCCTCGCCGGAGAACAGGGCGAGTTCGGGATCGTGGTCGCGTGCCTCGGGCGCAACGTACTCCCATTCGCCGAGCGGGATGTACGGCGGGTTGGAGATGACGAGGTCCACCTGGCCGTTGAGGTCGGGGAAGGCGGTCAACGCGTCGCCGTGCCGCAGGTCGACCTTGCTCCCGGCGACGTTCTTGCGGGCCCAGTCCAGGGCCTGTTCGGACAGCTCCACGGCGTGCACCCGGGACCGGGGCACCTCCTGGGCCAGGGCCAGCGCGATGGCGCCCGAGCCGGTGCACAGGTCGACGATCAGCGGCTCGGCGACGTCCATCGCGCGGACCGCGTCTATCGCCCAGCCGACGACCGACTCGGTCTCCGGCCGCGGCACGAACACGCCTGGTCCTACCTGCAGTTCGAGGTAGCGGAAGAAGGCCCGGCCGGTGATGTGCTGCAACGGCTCGCGGGCCTCGCGGCGGGCGACGGCCTCCCAGTAGCGGGCGTCGAACTCCGCGTCGGCGACGCTGTGCAGCTCGCCGCGCTTGACGCCGTGGATGTAGGCCGCCAGCTCCTCGGCGTCGAACCGGGGCGAGGGCACGCCGGCGTCGGCGAGCCGCTGGGCCGCCTGTGCCACCTCGGCGAGCAGCAGGTTCACGAGCCGCCCCCGCTCAGACCGTGTCGCCGGCCGCGGCCAGCTTGGCCGCCGAGTCGGCGTCCACGCAGGCCTGGATCATCGGGTCCAGATCACCGTCGAGCACCTGGTCCAGGTTGTAGGCCTTGAAGCCGACCCGGTGGTCCGAGATGCGGTTCTCCGGGAAGTTGTAGGTGCGGATCCGCTCGGAGCGGTCGACGGTGCGGACCTGGCTGCGGCGGGCGTCGGACGCCTCGCGCTCGGCCTCCTCCTGCGCGGCGGCCAGCAGCCGGGAGCGCAGGATGCGCATCGCCGACTCCTTGTTCTGCAGCTGGCTCTTCTCGTTCTGGCAGGAGACGACCAGTCCGGACGGCAGGTGGGTGATGCGGACCGCGGAGTCGGTGGTGTTGACCGACTGGCCGCCGGGCCCGGAGGACCGGTAGACGTCGATCCGCAGGTCGTTGGGGTTGATCTCGACCTCGACCTCCTCGGCCTCGGGTGTGACGAGCACGCCGGCGGCCGAGGTGTGGATGCGGCCCTGGGACTCGGTGGCCGGGACGCGCTGCACGCGGTGCACGCCGCCCTCGTACTTCAGCCGCGCCCACACGCCCTGGCCCGGCTCGTGGCTCGCGCGGGCCTTCACCGCGACCTGGACGTC
>WRCZ01000065.1 GCA_009783685.1 Actinomycetes bacterium | reverse complement strand
GCGGCGGCGCAGGCGGCGATCAGCCTGTCCACGTCCACCCAGCCGCCCTCGTCGAGCGTGATGCCGACCGTCTCCGGCCGGTGCCGCAGCACCATCGACAGGAACCGCGAGATCCGTACCGTGGCCTTCTCGTCCACCCTCTCCCCACCCCCCAGGTTCCGGGGCCCGCGGGCCCCGGCGGTCAGACGCCCTTGCTGACCGAACTCATGTTGAAGTCCGGGACGCGCAGCGCGGGGGCCGCGGCCCGGGTGAACCAGTCGCTCCACTCGCGCGGCAGCGTCCGCTCGGTACGGCCGGCCTCCACCGCGCGGCCCAGCACGTCCACCGGCGACTCGTTGAACCGGAAGTTGTTCACCGCACCGGTCACCTCGCCGTTCTCCACCAGGTACACGCCGTCCCGGGTCAGGCCGGTGAGCAGCAGCGTCGCCGGGTCGACCTCGCGGATGTACCACAGGCAGGTCAGCAGCAGGCCGCGCTCGGTGTCGGTGACCATCTCCGCCAGCGACCGCTCGCCGCCGCCGTCCAGGATCAGGTTGTCGCCCGCCGGGGCGACCGGCACGCCGGTCAGGCCGGAGGTGTACCGGCTGGTGACCAGCTGCTGCAGCGTGCCCTCGCGGACCCAGTCCACCGGGCCGACGGGCAGGCCGTTGTCGAACACCGAGGAGTCGTCGCCGGAGCTGTGGGCGATCACGAACGGCGCGCACTCCAGGCCGGGTTCGGCCGGATTGCTGCGCAGGTTCAGCGGCAGCGGCGCCAGCTTCTCGCCGATCCGGGTGCCGCCGCCGGGCTTGCTGAACACCGTGCGGCCCTCCGCCGCGTCCCGCGCGCCGGCCGACCACATCTGGTAGATCAGCAGGTCGGCCACCGCGGTCGGCGGCAGCAGCGTCTCGTAGCGGCCGGCGGGCAGCTCCACCCGGCGCTCCGCCCAGCCCAGCTGCCGGGCCAGGTTCGCGTCCATGGTCAGCGGGTCGACGTCGGTGAAGTCCCGGGTGGACGCGCCCGCCCAGGCGGACCGGGTGCGGTCGGTGGACTTGGCGTTCAGCTCCAGGGTGCCGGTCGGCTGGTCGTGGCGCAGCCGCAGCCCGGCGGACGTGCCGAGGTAGGTGGACGTCACCGCGTGGTAGGCGAAGCCGTACAGCTCGCGGCCGCCGGCCCGGGCGGTGGCGAACGCCTCGCCCAGCGCCGGCGCGAACGCCCCGAACACCTCGGACGAGGTCTCGGCCGGCGCCTCGGTGAACGACGCCGACTGCGGCACCCCGCTCACCAGCGGCTGGGCGTCCTCGGCCGGGCCGGCGTCGCGGGCCGCCGCCTCGGCCGCGCGGACCAGCGGCTCCAGGTCGTCGGCGGTCACCGCGCTGCGGGTCACCACACCGGAGGCGGTGCCCTCGGTGCCGTCGACGGTGGCGATCACGGTGAGGGTGCGGCCGCGGGTCACGCCGTTGGTGGTCAGGGCGTTGCCCGCCCAGCGCAGGTTCGCGCTGGACTGCTCCTCGGCCAGGACCACGCAGCCGTCCGCCCGGGAGAGCTCCAGGGCCCGCTCGACGATCTCGTGCGGCTTCGTCCGGATCGTCATCGTCCCGCCTCCTGCGTGGTGTTGAGAATGCTGACGCCCCGGAACAGGGCCGAGGGGCAGCCGTGGCTGACGGCCGCGACCTGCCCGGGCTGGGCCTTGCCGCAGTTGAAGGCGCCGCCCAGGACGTAGGTCTGCGGGCCGCCGACGGCCTCCATGGAGCCCCAGAAGTCGGTGGTGGTCGCCTGGTAGGCGAAGTCCCTGACCTGCCCGTCGAGGCGGCCGTCGCGGATCAGATAGGCCCGCTGGCCGGTGAACTGGAAGTTGTAGCGCTGCATGTCGATCGACCAGGAGCGGTCGCCGACCACGTACAGGCCGCGCTCCACGCCGGAGATCAGGCCCTCGGTGGTCGGCCCCGACGGGTCGGGCCGCAGGGAGACGTTCGCCATCCGCTGCACCGGGACGTGGCCGGGGGAGTCGGCGAACGCGCAGCCGTTGGACCGCTCGAAGCCGGTCAGCCGGGCGATCCGCCGGTCCAGCTGGTAGCCGACCAGCACGCCGTCCTTGACCAGGTCCCAGGACTGGGCGGCCACGCCCTCGTCGTCGAATCCGACGGTGGACAGGCCGTGTTCGGCGGTGCGGTCGCCGGTGACGTTCATCAGCGGGGAGCCGTACTTCAGCGTGCCCAGCTGGTCGAAGGTCGCGAACGAGGTGCCGGCGTAGGCCGCCTCGTAGCCGAGCGCGCGGTCCAGCTCGGTGGCGTGGCCGATCGACTCGTGGATGGTCAGCCACAGGTTCGACGGGTCGACGACCAGGTCGTAGGAGCCGGCCTCCACCGAGGGCGCCCGCATCTTCTCGGCCAGCAGCTCGGGGATCTCGGCCAGTTCGGCGTCCCAGTCCCAGCCGGTGCCGGTCAGGTACTCCCAGCCGCGGCCCACCGGCGGGGCCAGGGTGCGCATGGAGTCGAACTCGCCGGACGCGGGGTCGACGGCGACCGCGGTGAGCGTGGGGTGCAGGCGCACCCGCTGCTGGGTGGTCGTGGTGCCGGCGGTGTCGGCGTAGAACTTGTTCTCCTGGACGGTGAGCAGCGAGGCGTCCGCGTGCGAGACGCCCTCCGCGGCGAGCAGCCGGCCGCTCCACTCGGCCAGCAGCGCGGTCTTCTCCGCGTCCGGAACCTCGAACGGGTTGATCTCGTAGGAGGAGATCCAGGTGCGGTCGGCGTGCACCGGCTCCTCGGCCAGCTCCACCCGTTCCTGCGACGCGGCGGCGGCGATCACCCGGGCGCTGAGCTTGGCCATGGCCACCGCCTGCGCGGCGACCTTGGCCGCGGCGTCCATCGTCAGGTCCACGCCGGAGGCGAAGCCCCACGCGCCGCCGTGCACCACGCGCACCGCGAACCCGAGGTCGGTGGTGTCCGAACTCCCGGCCAGGCGCCCGTCCCGCAGCCGCCAGTCGGCGCTGCGCACCCGCTCCAGCCGGAAATCCGCGTGGTCGGCGCCCAGCGCGCGGGCGCGGGCGAGCGCGGCATCGGCGAGTGCCTGCAGCGGCAACGCCAGGAATGACTGATCGACCTCATGAGGCA
The DNA here is from genome assembly GCA_009783685.1 of Actinomycetes bacterium. Classification (GTDB taxonomy): domain Bacteria; phylum Actinomycetota; class Actinomycetes; order Streptomycetales; family Streptomycetaceae; genus Actinacidiphila. The sequence goes on along the minus strand of WRCZ01000065.1, from coordinate 12,783 downwards.
CGACGGGCTCCCCTTCGCTCTGCGTCCTGGCAGTGAATCATGTTCGGGCCTGCGCGGGCGCGAGGATTCCGGTTGCCCTGTGGACAACCGCGGAGCCCCGGCGCGGCGGGCCGCGGCCCCGACACGCGGCCGGACAGCGGCTCCTGATGAGGCATCACCCCTTGAGCTTGGTCCAGACCAATCTCTATGCTCGGTGCGCCGCCCTCTCTTGTCCGCAGAGCACCACCTCCCGCACGACAAGGAGCCCCCCACATGTCCGTACGTCGCACCACCGCCGCGCTCGGCGCCGTCGCCGCAGCGGCACTGGCCGTCACCGGCCTCACGCCCGGCTCGGCGAGCGCCCACGGTGCGCTCAGCTCCCCGGTGAGCCGGATCGCCGCCTGCTACGCGGAAGGCCCCGAGCACCCGCAGTCGCAGGTCTGCAAGGACCTCGTGGCCGACAGCGGCACCCAGCCGCTGTACGACTGGAACGAGGTCAACATCGCCGACGCCAACGGCCAGAGCCGGCAGATCATCCCGGACGGCCACCTGTGCTCGGCCAACCGCGACAAGTACCGCGCGCTGGACTGGGCCAGGACCGACTGGCCGGCCACGCCCGTGGCCGCGGGCCAGACCGACGTCAGCTTCCGCGTCACCGCCCCGCACCGCGGCACGATGACGCTGTACATCACCAAGCAGGGCTACGACCCGACGCAGCCGCTGAAGTGGTCCGACCTGGACGACACCCCGATCGCGGTGTACGACACCGTCGCCTCGGCGCCCAGCGGCTACTACACCTTCACCGCCAACCTGCCCGCCAGGACCGGCCGCCAGCTGATCTACCAGGTGTGGCAGCGCAACGACAGCCCCGAGGCGTTCTACGGCTGCGCGGATGTGGTCTTCGGCCAGTCCGGCGCCGCCGCGCAGGCCGCCGCCCCGAAGGCGCCCACCGAGGCGCAGATCCTGGCGGGCGAGTCGAGGTCCACCGTGAGCCACCACGGCCACGGCGGCACCGAGACGATCGCGACCAGCGACGTCGCCGAGAGCCGTTCGGCGGGCGGGACCCTGGAGACCGCGCTGTCGGGCAGCGCGGTGCTGGCCGCCGGCGCCCTCGGTCTGCTGTTCTGGAGCCGCCGCCGGGCCGCGGCGCGCGCCGGGGAGTGAGGCGGCGGCTGTAGGAAACCCACAGGGACCCGCAGGGTCAGCCTGTCGAGGCCGATTCCCCGTAAAGGTGCCGGGACCGATAGTTTTCCTATCGTCCAGACGTCTAGAGGGAGGGTGAACCGTTGAGCCGCTCGGTTCTCGTCACCGGAGGAAACCGGGGCATCGGCCTCGCCATCGCCCGGGCATTCGCCGACGGGGGCGACAAGGTCGCCATCACCTACCGGTCCGGCGAGCCCCCGGCCGACCTCGTCATGCGCGGCGTCCTGGCCGTGCGCTGCGACATCACCGACGCCGAGCAGGTCGAGCAGGCGTACAAGGAGATCGAAGCGGCGCACGGCACCGTCGAGGTGCTCGTGGCCAACGCCGGGATCACCCGCGACCAGCTGCTGCTGCGGATGTCCGAGGAGGACTTCACGTCCGTCCTGGAGACCAACCTCACCGGCACCTTCCGGGTCGTCAAGCGCGCCAACCGCGGCATGCTGCGGGCCAAGAAGGGCCGCGTCGTGCTGATCTCCTCGGTGGTCGCCCTGCTCGGCTCCGCCGGCCAGGCCAACTACGCCGCCTCCAAGGCCGGCCTGGTGGGCTTCGCCCGCTCCCTCGCCCGCGAACTGGGCTCGCGCAACATCACCTTCAACGTCGTCGCCCCCGGTTTCGTGGACACCGACATGACCCGTGTCCTCTCCGAAGAGCAGCGCGCGGGCATCGTGGCCCAGGTGCCGCTCGGCCGCTACGGGCGGCCGGAGGAGATCGCCGCCACCGTGCGCTTCCTCGCCTCCGACGACGCTTCGTACATCACTGGTGCCGTCATCCCCGTTGACGGCGGATTGGGCATGGGTCACTGATCACCATGAGCGGAATCCTCGACGGCAAGCGCGTCCTGATCACGGGCGTGCTGATGGAGTCCTCCATCGCCTTCCACACCGCCAAGCTGGCCCAGGAGCAGGGTGCCGAGATCATCCTGACCGCCTTCCCGCGGCCCACCCTGACCGAGCGCATCGCCAGGAAGCTGCCCAAGCCGGTCAAGGTCGTCGAACTCGACGTCACCAACACCGAGCACCTGGACCGCCTCGGCGACATCGTGCGCGAGGAGCTGGGCGGCCTGGACGGCGTCGTGCACTCCATCGGGTTCGCCCCCCAGGACGCGCTCGGCGGCAACTTCCTGAACACGCCGTTCGAGTCGGTGGCCACCGCGATGCACGTCTCCGCGTACTCGCTGAAGTCCCTGACCATGGCCTGCCTGCCGCTGATGACCACGCCCGACGCCTCCGGCGCGACCGGCGGCTCCGTCGTCGGCCTGACCTTCGACGCGCAGTACGCCTGGCCGCAGTACGACTGGATGGGCCCGGCCAAGGCGGCCCTCGAGGCCACCTCCCGCTACCTGGCCCGCGACCTGGGCAAGCAGAACATCCGCTGCAACCTGGTCTCGGCCGGCCCGATCGGCTCGATGGCCGCCAAGTCCATCCCGGGCTTCACCGAGCTGGCCGACGTGTGGAACCACCGCTCCCCGCTGGAGTGGGACCTGGCCGACCCCGAGCCGGCCGGCCGCGGCGTGGTCGCCCTGCTCTCGGACTGGTTCCCCAAGACCACCGGCGAGATCGTCCACGTGGACGGCGGCCTGCACGCGATCGGCGCCTGACCGCCCACCCGCCCGTGCCGCGGTAAGGGGCGTCCCACCCGGTGGGGCGCCCCTTACGCGTTGCTGAATCTGCTGAAGCGGCAGAAGAAGGCGTGCTCGCGGGCCTCGGTGGCGGCGCCGTCGGCGTCGCCCGCGTGGATCGCGGCGACCAGGCGGGCGTGGTCGAGGTGGTCCTCCGGCAGCAGGTCGGTGCCGACGTCGGCCCGCAGGTAGTCGCGCAGCACCTCGCCCAGGTCCGCGTACAGGGCGGTGAGCACGGTGTTGTGCGAGGCGGCCACCACCGCCAGGTGCAGGGTCGCGTCCGCCTGCACGAACGCCTCGGCGTCGCCGGACTCCCAGGCGTGCTCCCGCCGCTCCAGCAGGGCGTCCAACTGCTGGAGCTCCGCCTCGGTGCGGCGCTGCGCGGCCAGTGCGGCGGCCGTGGCCTCCAGCGAGCCGCGCAGCTCCGCGACGTGCAGCGGCTCGGCGTCCGCGAACCGCCGCTGCATCACCCCGGCCAGCTCGCTGGTCGCCACCACGTAGGTGCCCGATCCCTGCCGGATGTCCAGCAGGCCGTTGTGCGCCAGCGCCCGCACCGCCTCGCGCACGGTGTTGCGGGCCACGCCGAGCAGCTCGACGAGTTCGGGCTCGGTGGGGATGCGGGTGCCGACCGGCCAGGTTCCCGAGGCGATCTCGGCGCGCAGGCGCACGATCACCTGGTCGGCGAGCGCCGCGGGCCGGGGCAGTGGTTCGAGATTCATCCCATCATTCTATGATGGGTCCATGCGTGACGACGAAGCCCTTGCCCTCGATCCGGGATCCGCTCCGCCGGCGACCACCACATCCGCCCCTGACCTGGGCACTTCCGCTGCCCGCGGCGGGGGCGCCCTGAGCGCCCCGCGCGCCGGGACCCCCGGCGCGGCCGGGCCCGCGCCCTGGGTGCGGCGCCTCGTCGTCGTCGGCCTGATCCTGGCGGCCGTCAACCTGCGGCCGGCCATCACCAGCCTCGGCGCGCTGCTGAAGGAGGTCCGCGACGGCCTCGGCATGAGCGGCACCATGGCCGGGCTGCTCACCTCCGTGCCCGCGGCCTGCTTCGCCCTCTTCGGCTTCGCCGCCCCGCGGCTCGCCCGCCGCTACGGCCCCGGCACCGTGGTGCTCGCCGGCATGGTCGCGATCACCGGCGGCCTGCTGCTGCGCCCGCTCGCCGGCGGCACCCCCGCCTTCCTGGCCGCCAGCGCCCTGGCCCTGGCCGGCATCGCCGTCTCCAACGTGCTGATGCCGGTGATCGTCAAGCGCTACTTCCCCGACCGCGTCGGCACCGTCACCGGCGTCTACTCCATGGCCCTGTCCCTGGGAACGGCCGTGGCGGCCGCCGCCACCGTGCCGCTGACCGACGCCATGGGCGGCAGCTGGCGGCTGGGCCTCGGCGTGTGGGCGGTCCTCTCGGTGGCCGCGATCATCCCCTGGGTGCCGCTGGCCCGCGACCGCGCCGCGGCGCCGCCCCGCCGCGTCACCTTCGTCAAGGCGGCCGGCACGGAAGCCACCGGCACGGACGCCGCCGGCCGCCGGCAGGCAGCCCCGGGGCAGGCCGGACCGGCCGCGGCCGCGCAGGCCGGCGGCGAGCACGGCAGCATCGTCCGCAGCCGCACCGCCTGGATGCTCGCCTGCTTCTTCGGCCTCCAGGGCACCGCCGCCTACGTGACCATGGGCTGGATGCCGCAGATCTTCCGGGACGCCGGCATCTCGGCGGGCGAGGCGGGCCTGCTGCTCGCCGTCACCATGGTGATGGGCGTGCCGCTGTCCTTCGTGCTGCCGCCGCTCGCCGCCCGGATGCGCTCGCAGGGCCCCATCGTCGTGGTGCTCGGCGTGTTCCAGGTGGCCGGGTTCGCCGGGCTGTGGGCCGCCCCCGCCGCCGCGCCCTTCGTGTGGGCGCTGCTCCTCGGCGTCGCCAACTGCGCGTTCCCGCTGGTCCTGACGATGATCGGGATGCGGTCGCGGACCGGCGGCGGCGTCGTCCGGCTGTCGGCGTTCGCGCAGAGCACCGGCTACCTGCTCTCCATCCCCGGACCGATCCTGGTCGGCACGCTCAACCAGGCCAGCGGCGGCTGGGGCGTGCCCATCGCGCTGATGATCGCGCTCGTGGTGCCGCAGATGGTGTGCGGTGTGCTGGCCGGGCGCAACCGGCACATCGAGGACGAACTGTGACCCGCGTGCGGGCCGCCGGGTGACCGGTGCGACACTGAGCGCATGCCCGTACTCGAACCGAACCCCCCGCAGCCGCAGCGGCGCCTGCTCATCGTCTTCGGCCTGATGATGGGCGTGCCCGCCATCGTCGCGGTGGTCGCCATCATCGCCGCGCGGATGGGCTGACGCCCCGCCAGATCGCCGTGCCCGCCGCGTGACCCGCCGCCTTCGCGGTGCCCGACCCCGAGGAGGGGGTGGGGACAACCCCACCTTCCCTAGGGGGTCAGGGTCAGGGTCAAGTGGGTGGACGACCGGATGGGACCGGACGCACCGCGCCCGTAACGTCGAAGTGCACTCAGAGATACGGCACTTCGAGGTCCCCCACGGAGGCGGTCACCGTGACCACGCAGTCCCCGCACGTGTACAGCCGGCAGCGGCCGGCCGCCGCGCACCCCGAGCGGCAGACCGGCGTCCAGACCCGGCTGCCGTGGTGGGCCGTGGCCCTGCCCGCCGTGGCCTTCGCGGCCCTGCTGGGGCTGCTCGCCTCCGGCCCCGCGGCCGCCGACGCCTCCGGGGCGGCCCACGGCGCCGACACCCTCGGCCGGATCGCGGCCGTGCTCGGCGGCCTCCTCCACCACGTGCTGTGACCGTTGTCCACAGCCCTTCGGCCATCTCGCGCCTGACCGCCGGTTTTCTGGAAAGCTGAAGGGCATGACCGTCGATTCACCCCGCACCGTCGTCCTGCTCCGGCACGCCAAGGCCGACTGGCCACAGGTCCCCGACCACGAGCGGCCGCTGGCCGACCGCGGCCGGCTGGACGCGCCCTCCGCCGGCCGCCGTTTCGCCGACGACGGCATCAGCCCCGACCTCGCCCTGTGCTCCACCGCCGCCCGCACCCGTGAGACCTGGAAACTCGTCGCCCACGAACTGCCCCACCGGCCCAAGACGGTCTACGAGGAGCGGCTCTACGACGCGTCGCTCGGCGATCTGCTCGCGCTGCTCAGCGAGACCCCCGACGACGTGTCCTCGCTGCTGCTGGTCGGGCACAACCCGGGGATGCACGCCCTCGCCGACGCCCTGGCCGGCTCTGCCGAGGGCGACACGCTCGCCCGGATGACCCGGGGCTTCCCCACGGCCGCCTTCGCCGTGATCACCTTCGACGGCTCGTGGAAGTCCGTCGAGCACGGCGTCGGCCGGCTCACCGCGTTCTGGGCGCCGCACGAAGCCTGAGGCGGGGGCGGCTGCCCCTGGGCCGGCCGCCGGCCAGGGGCAGCCGGACCGGGATCAGGGGGTGGTCGGCACGCCGTCCAGCGCGTCGGCCGCCTCGACCTCCTCGCGGGTGATCCCCAGCAGGTAGAGGACGGTGTCCAGGAAGGGCACGTTCACCGCGGTGTCCGCCGCCTGGCGGACCAGCGGCTTGGCGTTGAAGGCCACCCCGAGCCCGGCCGCGTTCAGCATGTCCAGGTCGTTCGCGCCGTCACCGACCGCGACCGTCTGGCTCAGCGGCACCCCCGCCTGCGCGGCGAACTCGCGCAGCAGCCGGGCCTTGCCCGCCCGGTCCACGATCGGCCCGGTCACCCGCCCGGTCAGCCGGCCGTCCACCACCTCCAGGGTGTTGGCCGCGGCGAAGTCCAGTCCCAGCCGCTCCTTGAGGTCGTCCGTGACCTGGGTGAAGCCGCCGGAGACGACGCCGACCTGGTAGCCGAGCCGCTTGAGCGTGCGGATCAGGGTGCGGGCCCCGGGCGTCAGCCGCACCTCGGCGCGGACCTTGTCCACCACCGACACGTCCAGCCCGGCCAGCAGTGCGACCCGGGCGTGCAGCGACTGCTCGAAGTCCAGCTCGCCGCGCATCGCCGCCGCCGTCACCCCGGCCACCTCGGCCTCGCAGCCGGCGTGGGCGGCGAACAGCTCGATGACCTCGTCCTGGATCACGGTGGAGTCGACGTCCATCACGACCAGCCGCTGCGCCCTGCGCTGCAGCCCGGCCGGTACGACCGCCACGTCCACGCCGCGGGCCGCGGCCTGCGGGGCCAGGGCGGAGCGCAGCACCGCCGGCTCCGCGCCCGACACCGCGAACTCCACCGCGGTCACCGGGTACTTCGCGAGCCGGAAGATGCGGTCGATATTGCCGCCGGCCCCGGTGATCAGTGCCGCTATGGCCGCCGTCGACTCCGCGGTGAGCGGCTGGCCGAGCACCGTCACATGGGAACGGCCCTCGCCGCGCGGGCGGTTGTCGCCGATGCCGGAGATGATCTCGGCCTGGAGCCGCATGCTCTCCGCCCAGCCGTGCACGGTGGCCCGCAGGTCGCCCTCCGCGCCGCGGGCCGGCGCGGTCACCAGGGCGCAGAGCACGATCCTGCCCCGGGTGACGACCTGCTCGATGTCCACGACGTCCACGCCGTACGCGGCGAGGGTGTCGAAAAGGCCGGCGGTGATCCCGGGCCGGTCCTTGCCGAAGATCTTGACCAGAAGGGTGGGAACGTCGGCCGGCGGTACGGCTGCGGGCTCGTCACCGGGGCGGGGGGGCCGGCTCTGCGAGGCGTCGTCCATGTCCATGGTCCTCCCACGTTAACCGGCCCGCGGCCCTCGGTGGCCACCCGTCCCGCGTGCCGGACACCGCAGGTCGCGGCGGCCGCGGCGGGCCCTTCCCGGGCCCGGGGGAGAGGGCCGTCTCGGCCCCGGAGTCAGTGGCCGCCAATTTCCGTACGCCGCGCGGGCGTCGGTCCTCGGGGCGCTGTGACGCGGACGTCGTGGAGCCGCCACGGAACCCGCACATGAGGGCGCTTTCTGTTACGAGACCGGGGCCTGCAATAGTTCCTCCCGATGTTCGCTATCCCTAGACTCCCCTCATGGGGGACTACTCGGGGGACAACCAATGGGGCTTGGGGTGCCTGAACTCGTACTCGAATTGAACGGAAAGACCTGGACGCTCGACGCGTCACGGTCGTACAGCCTGGGGCGCGATCCGCAGGGCGATCTCGTCCTGGAGGACGCGCGGGTGTCGTGGCGGCACGCCACCATCCGCCGTGGTGAACGTAGTTGGGTCATCGAGGATCTCGGCAGCACCAACGGCACCTTCGTGCAGGGACAGCGGATCCAGCAGACCGAGGTCGGACCGGGCACCGCCATCCACCTCGGCAACGCCACGGACGGACCGCGGCTCCAGTTCACCGCGGCGCAGGCCGCCGCGGCCGCGCCGCCGGCCCAGGCTCCGCAGCAGCAGTACCCGCAGCAGGCCGCGTACCCGCCCCCGCAGCAGGCGCAGCAGCCGGCCTACGCACCCGCCCAGGCCCAGCAGCCGCAGGCGTACGCCGCGCCGCCGGCCCAGGCTCCGCAGCAGCCCGCGGCAGGCGGTTGGGGCGCGCCGCCGGCGCAGGTCCCGCCGCAGCAGCAGCCCGCGTGGGGCGGGGCGCAGCAGCCGCAGGCCCAGCAGGGCATGCCCCACGTCCCGCCGCAGCAGCCGGTGCAGCCGCCCGCGCAGCGGCCGGCCGGCGGCGGCCCGGGCTACGGCGACCGCAGCCCGACGACCTTCCACCAGCTCTCCCTGGGCCGCGTGATGAAGATCGGCCGTGCCCTGGAGAACGAGCTGGTCGTCTCCGACCTGCAGGTCTCCCGCTACCACGCCGAGTTCCGCGCGCACCCCGACGGCCGCTGCGAGATCGTCGACCTCGGCAGCCACAACGGCACGTACGTCAACGGCCAGGCGATCCAGCGCCACCTGCTGGGCCCCCACGACATCGTCGGCGTCGGCCACTCCACGTTCCGGCTGGTCGGGGACCGGCTCGAGGAGTTCGTCGACACCGGTGACGTCTCCTTCTCGGCCCGCCGCCTGTCGGTGACGGTGCCGCACGGCAAGACGACCAAGACGATCCTCAAGGACGTCTCGTTCGGCGTGCCGGAGAAGTCGCTGATCGGCGTCATCGGCCCGTCCGGCTCCGGCAAGTCCACGCTGCTGCGCGCGCTGACCGGCTACCGGCCGGCCGACCAGGGCGAGGTGCTGTACGACAACCGGAACCTGTACAAGCAGTTCGCCGAGCTGCGGCAGCGCATCGGCCTGGTCCCGCAGGACGACATCCTGCACAAGGAGCTGCAGGTCAGGACCGCGCTGCGGTACGCCGCCAAGCTCCGCTTCCCCGGTGACACCGCGTCCGCCGAGCGCGAGGCCCGGATCAACGAGGTGCTGCGCGAGCTCAAGCTCGACATCCACGCCGACAAGCGGATCACCTCGCTGTCCGGCGGCCAGCGCAAGCGCGTCTCGGTGGCGCTGGAACTGCTCACCAAGCCGTCGCTGATCTTCCTGGACGAGCCGACCTCCGGCCTCGACCCGGGCATGGACCGCGACGTGATGAAGCTGCTGCGCGGCCTGGCCGACGACGGCAGGACCGTCCTGGTCGTCACCCACTCGGTGGCCGAACTGGCGCTGTGCGACAAGCTGCTGGTGATGGCGCCCGGCGGTTCGGTGGCCTACTTCGGCCCGCCGGACGAGGCGCTGGCGTTCTTCGGCTACGAGACCTGGGCCGACGTCTTCTCCGCGTTCGAGAACTACCGCGACTACGACTGGTCGGGCCGCTGGCGCGGCTCGCAGCACTACCAGACCTACGCCGCCGAGCTGGACTCGGCCGCCCCGCAGCAGGCGCACTACATCCCGCAGCAGGCGGCCCGGCCGGTCAAGGCGCAGAGCTGGGGCTCGCAGCTGTGGACCCTGGTCCGCCGCTACCTGTCGGTGATCATCTCCGACAAGGGCTTCATCGGGCTGATGGTGATCCTCCCCGCGGTACTGGGCGTGGTCAGCGTGCTGATCCCGGCCGACAGCGGTCTTGGCCCCGGCCCGGTGCGCGCCCACCTCCAGAACAAGGACGCGGGCACCATCCTGATGATCCTCGCGGTGGGCGCCTGCTTCGCCGGCGCCGCCAACTCCGTCCGCGAGCTGATCAAGGAACGGGTGATCTACGAGCGCGAACGCGCGGTCGGCCTGTCGCGTTCCGCGTACCTGATGTCCAAGATCATAGTGCTGGGCCTGATCACGGCCCTGCAGGGCGCCATCATCTGCGGCATCGGGTTCGCGCCGCGCAAGATGCCCGCGGAGGGCGTGGTCCTCACCTCCCACCCGGGCTTCGAGATGGCGCTGGTGATCATGGCGTTCGGCTTCACCTCGATGATGGTCGGCCTGATCATCTCCTCGCTGGTGAAGACCTCGGAGAAGACCATGCCGCTGCTGGTCATGTTCGCCATCGTGCAGATCGTCTTCACCGGCGTGCTCTTCCAGCTGTTCGGCAAGCCCGGGGTGGAGCAGCTGTCGTGGCTGATGCCGGCCCGCTGGGCGGTCGCCGGCGCGGGAACCACCGCGAACCTCAACGTCCTGCTGCCGTGGGACCCCACGCACCAGTCGGTCGACCCGCTGTGGAAGCACACGGCCGGCACCTGGACGCTGGACGTCGGCGTGCTGCTGCTGATCGGTGTGCTGTGCGCCTTCGTCGTCGCGCGCCTGCTGCGCCGGCACGAGCCCGAGGTCATGCGCAAGTAGCCTGCTGCGCGCCACCATTGGCGGTCGCGCACCGCGCGACCGCCGGGGCGGACCGCGGGATTACGTGAAGGGCGGGGGGACGTCGACGTCCCTCCGCCCTTTCACGTGTCGTGAATTCAGCGCCTGTCAGTAGGCCGAGAACACGTTGTCGATGGTGCCGTAGCGGTGGTACGCGTAGTTGCACGCGGCGGTGATGTTCGCGACCGGGTCGTAGATGTTCCACGAGGTGCCGGAGACGTGGTAGGTCTGGAACGTCGGGTCGATCACCTGCAGCAGGCCCTTGGACGGAATGCCCTTGGCCGCGTTGGAGTCCCACAGGTTGATGGCGTTCGGGTTGCCGCTCGACTCGCGGATGATGTTGCGGTAGATGCCGTTGTAGCTGCCGGGAATGCCCTTGGCGGCCATGACGTCCAGCGAGTGCCGGATCCAGCCGTCGAGGTTGTTGGTGTAGGTCTTCGGGGCGGGCGTGGTCGCGGCCACCGGGACGACCTTGAGCGTGGTGCGCTGCTGCGAGCGGTTGGCGGCGGCCTTCTCGGCGGCGCGCTTGACCGCGGCCTGCTGCGCGGCCTTCTTCGCGGCGGCCTGGACGGCGGCCTTCCTGGTAGCGGCCTTCTCCGCCGCGGCCTTCTCGGCAGCGGCCTTCTTGGCGGCGGCAGCGGCGGCGGCCTTCTTGGCAGCGGCCTCGTCGGCGGCCTTCTTCGCGGCGGCGTCGGCGTCGGACTTCTTCTGCGCGGCGGCCTTGTCGGCGGCGGCCTTGTCGGCCAGCGCCTTCTGGGCGGCCGAGTCGGTCTTCGGGTCGGTCTTGGGAGCGGGCGTCGTGGCCTGGTCACCGGTGGAGACCTGGTAGCCGGTCGGATCACCCACGGCGGCAGCGGAGCCCCCGCTGGTCGCCTGGAGACCGGTCACCGTCAGAACGACAGCGGTCGCGGCGGCGGCACCGGCCGCCGTGATCTTGTGCTTCTTGGACAGTTGGCCGATCTTCGGGATCGTCGGGAGCTGCATCTCGGGTTACCTCTTCCGGGTCGGGACCCGAGAATTTTTAGGTGGTCCCAAAACAGGGGTCAACGCGCATTCCTACGACCCGAAATCGTAGACAGCCGGGGAATGGGGACACGATTTCCCCTGTTATTGCCGAGACGGCCGCCGTCGCTATTCCACTAAGTCGCTTAGTATGTGACCCACGTCCTATAGGTGACGTCACACGGCGGCACCCCCCGTGTCGCGCATGGTGACCAGGGGGGTGCCTTATGTGACGCTTATTCAGAAGCTTTTGAGAATGGGATAGTAGACCAAATCGGGCATATTGGGCACATCGCCCGAAGGTGTGGAAACCCTTAGGGGAGCAGCAGGTTGACGTCCCCGAACTCGTGCCACAGGTACCGCTCCCGCAGGGCCTCGGAGTAGACGCGTTCCAGCAGGTCGTCCCCGCTGATCGCGCGCAGCATCAGCAGGTGGGAGGCCTCCGGCTCGTGGAGCCCGGTCAGCAGTCCGTCCACCACCCGCACCCCGCGCTCCGGGGTGACCACCAGCTCGGTCCAGCCGCGCGCCGGGCGCACCACGCCGCGGCCGTCGGTCGCCGACTCCAGGGCGCGCACCGCCGTGGTGCCCACCGCCACCACCCGGCCGCCGGCCGCCCGGGCCGCGTTGACCTGCCAGGCGGTGCTCGCCGGCACGGCGTACGGCTCCGCGTACGGCGGCTCGTGCGCCTCGGCGGACGCCACCCCGGTGTGCAGCACGATCGGCGCGACCTGCACGCCCCTGCTGACCAGCTCCGTCACGAGCGAGGAGGTGAAGGGCCGCGCCGCGCTCGGCATCTCCGCGGAGCCCGCGCCGTCCGGCGCGGCGGTGGAGAACACCGTCTGGTAGGCCGACAGCGGCTGGTCCCGCTCGGTGTACGCGTACCGGATGGGCCGCCCGAACTTATGGAGATAGCGGTGCATTTCGGGCGTGCTGGGTTCCGTCACCCACAGCCGGTCGCCCGAGGCGTCGAGCGGCGTCACCAGCCGCAGCGATGCGCCGCCGCGCAGCCCGACCACCGCCCCGGCCGGGCCGCCGGCCCGGCGCACGGTGGATCCCCGGCCGTCCGGGGTGCGCACCTCCACCACCCAGCGGCCGTCGTCCCGGCGGGTGGAGAAGTGCACCACCACGTCCTCGCCGGCCCGGCCGCTGCCGGGAGTCTCCCCGGCGCCCACCCCGCCGTCCTCCCGCAGCCGGCCGTCCACCGCCGCCGGCAGGGTCCGCGAGGTGTTCACCACCAGCACGTCGCCGGCCCGCAGCAGCCGCGGCAGCTCACGGAACCCGTGGTGCGTCACCGCGC